>JAFQBZ010000047.1 GCA_017399515.1 Clostridia bacterium
CCACCCAAATTGGAGTTTTTGCAGGAAGCGTTAATGCCAAAATCATTCCGGTTACAAAGAATGAAAAATTATCAACTTTGAACTTCTTGCCTTTAATAAAATTAAAAAGCATTTCCGAAAGCATACAACTTGCAAGCGAAGCCAAAATTAAAAGCAACGCTTCAAGCCCAAAAAAGATGATTCCATAAACAGCAGGAACAACAAGAGCAACAGATGTATACAAAAACATCTTGTTGACATCATTTCCACTGTGAACAAATGGAGAATTTAAAACAATAAAATTACCCATTACTTCCTCCTCTGTTTTTTCTATCATAATGCTTTGCTGTGGCAATTCTTTGAGTTAAATATCTTCTTGCTGGACAAATAAATGAACAGCAACCACACTCAATGCAAGCATGAGCATTAAGTTTTGAAATTTCATCGAAACGCTCAGTTAAATAAGCGTTATCAATTTGAGATGGATTCAAAAACATAGGACAAACCGCAGCACACTTTCCACAAGATATGCATGGATACTCTTTTGACTCATCATATTCATCATACTTTTGCAAAATAAGAGAATCTGTTGTGAGTGAAATTGAAATATCTCTGTTATAGTGAGCCTTACCTGCCATAACATTACCTTCAATCAAAACTGAAGATGTCTCTTTATCTTCAACGCCAATAAAGTCATAAAGATTTTCAATTGAAACACCATTTTGAATCAAATAATTGCCTTTTCGAATAACATTGTTTCCGTCAATAGTAACAATTTTTGAAGTAACCGGTTTATTAAATTCAACCGCACGACAAAAGTTATAGCAAGCCTCGGCACTTTCAATAGTGATTCCCGCATCTAAGAAAGAGGAACCTTGCTTGATTTTCTTGCCACAAACTAAGTTTGTTAAAATGTATGGGTTGTCTAAAGGATATTTATTTGGAATGAACTTAATTTTAAAGTCATAGTTTTTCTTTGTGTCTAAAATATGTTTTTTTACTTTTGCAGCAAGTTTTCTGTTTGCTTCAGTAAACACAAAAGTAACCGCTGAAGCACTTGTAACATTAACAAAATATTTTGCACCGTTAATAACTTCTTCAGTTTTATATTCAGCAAGTGTTTGGTTAATTGAATTATTAGGGTCTGTGCTATCCATCATAATGATAACTGTTTTATATGACCTGCCACCAACATAAGCATACTTTAAATAAGTTGGCATGCCAGAAATAGTGTCAATAAGACCAGCATCACGAATTCTGTTAATGAGTGTAACATCACTAACAGATTCAATTTCTGGCAAATCAACACTTTCATTTTTGTTGTTATTCATAATGAGAACATGCTTTGCATAGTCACCATTAAGTGTAGTTTTGCTGAAAATATTCAAAACCTTTCCGCTTACCGGAGAGTAAATATTCAAGCCAAAATTACCACTTGGTTTAGCAAGAAGTGTTCCTTGTTTAACTTCATCACCAACACGAACCACAGGCTCAGATTCAGCAATGTTTTTAATCTTTAACGGAACATTATAAAACTCCATTGGACGCATCGGTGTAATGTCGATTCCAACGGACATCTTTTTTGTAAATGGATAGATACCTTTAAAATTAACTAATTTCACAATATACCTCTAAATTTATATACATAAATATATTACCAAATATTAGAAATATTGTAAAACAAAATTGAACGCTTTAAGAAATTAGTTTATATATTTTTTAGACAAAATTTTTAATAAAAAACGACCAAAATTTATACTTTTATAACCCAAATTTAAGCATAAAATTTTTACTTAACTTTTAAGTATTTTCTATTTTCAAACTCTTCTTTTTCCTTCTCTTTTTTAATGTTTAAAACTGCTTTAATAAAATAAAAAATTCCAATCAAAATAATAAAACATGAAAAGCAAATTTGAAGTATGTTTGAACTAACTTTAATTGCAAAAATGCTGGCAACAGTTGATAAAATTACTGATGGAAAAACAACACATAAAACCACTTTATAATCAATCAGTTTATTCTTTGCATAAACCACAAAACAAACAATTGCTAAAACCAAAAAACAGACCACATTAGTTGACTGACAAATAAGTTGTGAAACACCAAAAAATAAACTTAAAATTGGAATCAAAAAAGTTCCTCCACCCATACCCATTCCGGCAAAAATTCCTGAAAATGTTGAAGCGATAATTAAAAGTAAAATCTGCAAAATTTATCTCCTTATTTAATGTTTTATATGCTTTTTTCATTTATTTTTGATTATTTTTGCGTTTTTTAAAAAATAATCATACACACGCCAGCAACAACAAGCACCAAAGAAAACACTAAATCAATAATATTATTTTTTAAATTTTTTAAAAGTTTTGTTCCAATCAAAGCACCTATCAAACTGCCAATTAAACACACTAAAATAAGTTTAAAATTTAACTGTTTTTTAACAAGATAAATTATCGAACTTGCAAGGCACATAAACATAACACAAGCAAGCGTTGTTGCGTGTGCTTTTTTAGAATCATCTTTTGCAACAAATGTTATCATTGGAACCAACAAAAGACCACCACCAGCACCAAAAAAACCATTAATGATTCCCGATAAAAAACCAATACCAACAAACTTAAAAATATCTAAAACTTTACCGTTATTTTCCATATCAATTTCTCTAATTTTTATTATTAGTATTTCGTTTTTTGGCAATAATTATAACATCAAATTGATATCAAAATTTTCAACCTTATTTTTTTGATATAGAAAACCTGTATATTGCCTGTGGTATAAATAAGTTAAATATATATGTTATGCTCCATAAAATTTAATATAAAAGGTTGATTTTTAGACGCAAATATACTAAAATAGATTCAGTAATTTTATAAAAAATGGGACGGTATATAATGAACAAAATTAAGAAATTTTTTAATTCAAAGAAAAAAGCGATTTTTAGTTTTATGCTTGCTGTCGTTTTAATGCTTTCTTTTAACTATTCACCAATCTCTTTGCTTGCTGATTTAGTTAGAACAAACGCTTACAAATCAAACACAGTTCAAACATATTATGCTAACTCAAGCACAACAAGTGAAACCAATATTGGTGCGGGTGTTTACCCTTCTTCACTTTCAGACTATTTTAAAGACAGCAGCAATAACTTCAACATTGAAAGTTATTACAACACAAGATTCAACGACATCTTGGCAGGTCATGTTGATGAGTTTTTAAAGAATGTTCCTGATGTTAAAGTTGGACCAACCGGCGCTGCTGAAGGCGATAAAGTTTTATATAAAGACCTTTATCAATTATTCTTAGACTCTGTTGAATTTGACACTCTTCTTGAGTATTACACAAAAAATAAAGTTGAATTCAAAACAAAATATGGCTGCGAAACATTTAAAGATTATGCTGAATATTTCGTTTCTCATGACATAGAGTTCCAAACAACAGACCCAAACAATCCAACAAAAACACTTTATGCATTCCCTAACTGTGTTTACACAGAAGGAAGCCATGAATATAAAGTTCAATTCTATAACATTCTCGCTAACCACATCACAGGAGAAAACAAAGTAATTGAAGATTCTGTTGAAGTTGAAGGTGACGATGGCGAAGTTATTGGAAACTTTAGAGATGGCGTTGCTGATGGAACAAAGTTCTATGCACAAAGCATTTCTTATGGTCGTGTAAAGAAACATATTGATGATCAAATTTCTGCAACCATTGCAATCTACACATATGACAATGAAACTCAAAACAAAAATGTTGCAGCAATTTTAGCAAACAATGCACCTGCTTCAATGAGTTATTTCTTCAAAGACAACACTTATGAAACAAAAATTGAAGAAGTTCAAAAATATGTAATGAACACAACTGAAGATAAAAAGAGTGTTTATATCTTCACTGCTGAAACTCAAACCATTAAAGATTCGGCTGCCGCTAAAGGTATAACCACAATGGTTTATGATGACACAGGCTCACTTTTAAACAATCATCAAAAATACCCTCTTTTATATAGACCAATAAAATCAACTGAATATGGTTATTTAGACAACTATGTTACATATTACAAATATGAATCTATCCCATATCAAACACTTTCAGATGGAAACTATTCTCTCTTTGTTGCTGATGACAATGTAACTCCAGATGAACAAGCAACATACAATTTCTTATATGTTAACACAATCGACCCAGATGATATTAACGAAAGTTATGTTGAAGTTCCACTTCCAAGCAACGATACTGACAGAATTTATTTCACAACTCTTTTAGGAATCACTCCTTCATCAACTGAAGACCAAGCAAGATTCGATAATCTTGTTGAACTCTTCACTGATGATAAAGGAACAGATGTCACAACTGATGACACCTGCAAATTATATTTAAAATATAAAACAACTGAAAGAAAAGTTATTTATATTCAATCAGAACAAAAAAATCAATTCGAAATTGATAATCAAAATTATTCTTACTTTGCAGACATTGTTGAAGTTGACTATGCTAGTCTCACCGATGAACAAAAAGAAGAATATTATGAAATCGATGGTTCAAAATTCTCTAACTATTATGTTACTACAGGCTACACTCTTTACTTCAAGAAAGTTAAAGAAAATTATAAAACACTTGAAAGTGTTCAATATGAACCAGGACAATACGAAACAAAGAAAGTTCCAAACATTCCATTTGAGCAACACGAAGTTGTTTCAAAAGAATATGAAATGGATAGTTCTGCAAAAAAAGTTTATGTGCTTATTCCTGAAGAAGGCACAAACACAACTTCATACACTGAAATTTCTCAAGCAGATTTAGATTCAGCATTAAATAACGAATTTGTTAAAGTTCCAGATTCTATCGTTGAAGAAGATGAAATGGACAACACTTTCACCTATTATTACAGACACAAAAAAGCAAGTGAAAAAGTTAACAAAATTTATATCGTTGTTTCTGACGAAAATTATGAAACAGAAAAAGATAATGAAGTTTATAAAAACTTAAATTATACCGTTATTTCAAAGAGCGACTATAAATATAAAGAATTTATTGCAATCGAAAAAACTGACGCTAATTATAATGAAAACTTCAAACTTTATTATAAATATAAATCAGAAGACCAACTTGGTGGAAAGAATATTTACATTCAAAACCAAATCACAAAAAAGAACGCTCTTTATATAATTGATGATTCAGTTACTTCTAGCGACAAAACAACTTACAAAGACAACGGAAGAAACTTTATCACAATGACAACTGCTGAATATGAAGCAAACTACAGATTCTATACCCAACTCACTTCAGATGATGAGTTCTATAACTTGAAATATACAGTTTACTATAAATACAACTCAACTGAAGAAACTGAAAGACTCATTTACACATATTCAACAGATAATAACTCAGAATATGAAACATTCACTTCATCATCAACAGATTATCTTGCTTCTGATTATGAATTAATCGATAAAGATGACCCTAACTATGTTGAAGGCACAAATCTTTACTATAAAAAGATAAGAAAAGCAGGCACTGAAAATTACAAAGAAGAGCCAAACATCACAACTTACAGTTACACAACAACTTCTGCCGTTTCATTAAATGCTAACAGTTATTATGTTGTTTCATTCTATGTTTACACAAATGGAACATATAATGACCCTGTTACCCCAGGCACACCTTCAAAACCAATGCAAGCATCACTTTATGTTGAAGACAGCAAAGGTTATATCACAAATGCTGCTGTTGAAAACATCAGCACTGAAGGAAAATGGCAAAAACGCTATTTGTTCATTGCAACAAATTCCCTTTCTGCTTCTTCAATCAAACTTTCAATGTTTATGGGAAGCAAAGATTCTATCATTGGTTCTGAAAGTGAAAACTTCAAAACAGCAACCGGTGTTGTTATGTTTGATGAAATCAAAATCACAAAAATTAATCAAACTGACTACACAAAACTTGCAATCGATGACAAAGTTGTTCAAACACCACCAGTTGTTGAAGAACCAGAATCTCCAGATCCTGGAACACCAGACCCTGCAAGTGTAACACCTGAATTTGATTATGTTGACAAATATGGCAATGAAATCATTGCTACAAGTGTTTCAAGCAGAGTTAACAATGTTATTAACATCTTCAATGGTCAAACATTTGACAAAATGTATGATTTCGATTCGTTAACAAGCACATTTGAAAGCATTTCATTTGCTGATGCTGATAATGTTGATGGTTACACCCTTCCAACAACTGAATTATGGCAAATGTATATCAGCCGTGATGTTTCAGGTCAAGGAAACAACTACATCTTAAAACAATATCAAAAAGCATATAAAGATGGAAAATTATCAGTTGCTGTTGTTGATGAAGAATCATTCTATGACGCAAAACTTGAATCTATTGAAGACGAAGATGATGACGACAAGGTTATTGACAGCGACGCTCCAGACGCTGACAAGACTGATGTTGAAGTTATCAAGTCAACATTTAAAGATAACAACAAAGTATTGCAACTTAAAAACACAAGCAGACAACTTAACCTTGGTTTAATTTCAAACTATTTCAAAGTTGAACAAGCACAATACTACAAACTCACAGTTTGGATTTACTCTCCAGATGAAGATGCTTCTGCAACATTAACATTAAGTTCAATCTTAAAAACTGCATCAACACAAGATTATGGTTCACTTCTTACATCTACTGCTGATGTTAAAGCAAATATGAAAGAATACACAACCTCTCAAGCAAATGAGTATGGTTGGATTCCTATTTCATTCTTCATTGAAGGAAACGCCCTTCACTCTCAAAATTGTTATTTAACACTTTGTGCTAACAAAAACACAACTGTTTATTTTGATAACATTTCTATTGAAAAAATCACAAGTTCTGCTTATGACACAGCAAACTCAGATTCAGATAAAACAACATTCTGTTTATCACTTGCACCAAGCACATCAATGCTTTCTGCTGGTGTAACAAATGGATACTTCAGTAATGTTACAGTAACCGATAACTATAATGAAATCGATTACACAATTCCAAGAACTGCTGAAAGTTGGACAGTTTCTCAAAAATCTAATGAAGTTGTTGCTGGTGTAATTCCAACAACCGCTGAATATTTAGCAAATTCAAAAACAAGCCCAGATGTTGGAACATTCTATGATAAATACAACAACTATGTTGTGCCAACAAACGAACTTAAATATAACATTTATGGAATTTATATTCCTGCTACAATTTCTAACCCACTCAACAACTATGGTGGAAATGATACAGCAACTTATGAGCAATCAGGCATTTATAGATTCTATACTTCATCAATCAGCCTTTCAGCATCAACAACTTATAAATTAAGTTTTGAATTCTTAAAGGGTTACAACTTTGATGGAAAATTATTTGCAAGCATTTACACAAGTGCTGTTAAAGACGCAAACTTAATTGAAACAATGGTTATTGATGATAGCATTATTGAAGATGGTTGGAATGAATATTCATTCTACATCAGCACAGACACTGCTTCAACAACAATCTATCTTGAACTCGGTGTTAAGAATGCTACAGGAACTTGCTTCTTTAGAAATGTTTCTAATGTTTCACAAACAAAGTCTATTGATGAAATCAGAGATGATATGCTTCCTGATGACAAAAATGTAGCAACACCAGACGGTCAACCTGTTGTTGATATTTATGAAAAAGATTGCTTTAAATATGTTAGATTCGTTGAACTCAACGCATTTGAATTCTCAGTTCATGGTCAAGACAAAGACACTGCTTCAAACTTATATGAATCAAAAGAATTTACTAACGATTTAAAACCAACAACAACATTCACCACCGGTGAAACCGGCGTAACCGTTGCAAGTTATTACACAACTTATGAAACTGTTAAATATACAGTAACAATTGATAAAGTTGAATATTACATCAAAGAATTTGTAGATGAAAGCACCGGTGACAAATCTTACAAACTTTATAGTGACAGCAACTACACTGATGAAATCACTGTTTTAAATGGTAAGAAAGTTACTCTTGATGGCAAAAACAAAGTTATTGTTGGAACAGAAAATGAAACTGAATACACAATCACTGAAACCACAAAAACAAATTACATCTATAACTTTGAAAATGATTTAACAATCAATAATGTATTTATCAGTGCTGATGAACTCAAGAACGAAATTTCTGAAAATGTTATCGTTATTGCAAACAGTTATTCAACTGACTACACATTCATCACACCAAAATACAACACAAAACTCGATGCTTCATCTTACTATGTTCTTAAATTCTATGTTAAGACAAGTGCATTTGAAGATGGTTTTGGTTTAAACATTGACCTTGATAGTTCAATTTCAAGAAAATGGACAAACATCGACACAACCGATTCAAAATATGATGATCTTCGTGATGAAAAATATGGTTTTGTTTGTTATCAAGTTTTAATTTCAACAGGAACAAGTGCAATTTCAACATTCTCTGCTAAGTTCTCTCTTGGTTCAAAAGACTCAACAGGTTCAGGATATGCAATTATTGCAGGCATTGAATTAGAAAAATTTGCGACAGAAAAATTATTTAATGAATATTCATTAAATTATGACGATGTTGATAAAGATAGCAATGACACTATTATCAAATCATATTTTGGAACAGTTTCAAATTCATCATCAACATCAGACTCAAGTTCTAATAAGAACGAAGAGGAAGAAGAAGTTGAATCATCAATGTGGGCAACATTCTTCTATATCTTCTCTTCACTTCTTCTTGGAATTGTGATAATTCTTGCACTTGTTGCAACAATTATTAAGAAACACCCTATCAAAGTTGTTAAACAAGAACAAAATGACCACGATAGAGAAAGCACATTTGTTACTAGCCCATCTGCTTCAAAATCATCAAAAACTAAAGTTGATGAAAAAGTAGAAACAGAAGAAGTAATTGAAAAAGATGATGGTTTCGTATAATAAACACAAAAAAGAGAGCAAAATGCTCTCTTTTTTAATGGCCAATTATTCATTTTAAATTCAAAAATCGCTCTCATCGCGTTTAAATTAACAAAAAAAGACCACCTTACATAAAAAATAAGGTGGTTTTTTATTAAACTTTCTTAATATAACAAGTTTTTCTTCTAATGAGATCCCTTTCAAACATATCAAGTGAACCAATTGCGCTGGTATTAGTTTCAAGTTGAACACCTGTAACCGCTTCTTTAATATTTGGCATTTCACTAATTCTAGTTAAAATTTTCTTAATAATGAATGCTGTAACACCAAGTTTTTGATACTCTTTCTTAACAGCAATAATTCCAAGTTCAATAGCATTAGGTTTTTTAATTGCTTTGAGCCACTTAATAAAACCAAATGGTAACATTCTTCCCTTAGTTTCTCTCATTGCATCTGCAAGCGATGGGAATGTTAAACCAAAACCAATAAGTTTTTCTTGTTTATCAAAAACCAAACATAAATATTTCTCATTTAAAATAAGTTTAAATGAAGAAATAACTTGCTTTCTAAGTTCATCGTTAAATGGAATTGTTCCATAAAGTTCATCAAAAGACTCATCTAATAAATCAAAAAACTCATCACCATGGTCTTTGATTAATTGATCAATTGAGCATTGAACTTCATGAAAGCCATATCTCTTTTCAACAATATTAGCAACTCTTTCAACTCTTTCATTCATAGGTTGAGGGCACTTAAATCTCCATTCAACCCATCTAGCGTCTGGTTCAAAACCAAAATCTTCAATAAACTTTTGATAATATGGAAAGTTGTAACTTGTAA
>JAFQBZ010000048.1 GCA_017399515.1 Clostridia bacterium
TACACAGGTGATATGACAATTTATATGGTTTCAATGACCGAACTTCAAGAGCAAATTCATGAAAAGTGTGATGATTCATATATGATTACACTTCTTAGAAGAGGAATGTTTACAATTGCTGAAAGACTTGCAAAAAGACATAAAAAGAAAATGCTCATCACCGGCGAAAATTTGGGTCAAGTTGCAAGTCAAACAATTGAAAGTATGACTGTTGTTTCGGAAGTTGTAAAAAGCACACCAATTTTAAGACCACTTATTGCATTTGATAAATGTGAGATTATTGATATTGCTAAAAAGATTGGAACTTATGAAACATCAATAAAACCTTTTGAAGATTGTTGCACTGTTTTCTTACCTGATAGCCCGGTTGTTAAACCTGAACTTTACAAGGTTAAAAAAGAACAAGAAAAAATTGATTTTGATGAAATTTTAAACAGAGCAATGGAATCTGTTGAGGTTGTTGAAATTAAGGCCGAATAATTAAAAAGATTTCAGTTTAATGCTGTTTGAATAATATTTTTTAGTTGTAGATTTTTCGCAAATCTCTATAAAATATTCGTAAATTTCATTATTTTTTGCTGAAATATCTTCAAATTTTATATATTTATCATTTTTTAAATTATTTAAGGAAGAAATTATTTCTTCCTTATTTTTATGTTTTCTAATTATGTTATATGTATTGTTTTTGCTGGCAAAAAACATTAAAATTGGTTTTCGATTTTCAAGGTTAAGTGCAGTTAAATTTTTTGTGCTTAATTCAATTTTTGACACACTCGTTGTTTTTAAGTTGTTTAAAATTTCTTGATTTAAATTTTTTGATATTTCAAAATTTTTTGGTTTTTTTGATGAATATAATTTTTTAAATATTTCTTTGTTAATTTCTGTTGGGTAAGATGAACCGCTTATATTTTTTGGAAGATTTTCGTCACCGATATATGTGATTACTGTGTGATTTGATGTGTAAGAAATTGAATATGCGTCAGTGTTGTTAGTGGAATTTGATTTTCCAACAGTTCCTGTTTTTGAAGCAATTTGATAGTTAAAATTTTTAAGTTTTTTTGCTGTTCCTGATTTGCTTGTGTCAATTAACATATCAGTAATTTGATTTGCAGTGCTTTCTTTCATAACTTTGTTTTTTGAATTATTTTTACTGTATATAATTTTATCATTTAATTTAATTTTGGTTATGTATTTGCTAGGTGAAAAATATCCTGAATTTGCAAATGTTGAGTAAGCATCAGCAAGTTGCTTTAATGTTGTGCCACTTGAAAAGCCACCTAGTGAAAGTGCTAAATGGTTGTCATTTTCACTGAAATTAATGCCTAATTTACTAGCAAAATTTTTTCCGGTTTCAACACCGAGTTCATTTAACAATTTAACAGAAGGAATGTTGTAAGAATTTTTTAAACACTCACGAACAGTAACAAAGCCATGGAATTTATTATCTGCATTTGCTGGAGAGTATCCGTTTATATTAATTTCTTCATCTAAAATTTTTGTGGTTGGGGTGATTAAATTTTCTTCAAGGGCAGGGGCGTAAACGAGAATTGGTTTTATTGTTGAACCTGGTTGTTTTTTAGATGAGAGTGTTTTTGAGTTTCCATAAACTGCAATTATTGTGTTTGTTTCATTGTCAATTACTATGCTTGCGATATTATAATCACTTAAGTTTTTATATTTATTCGCAAGTTCACTTATATTGTTTGATAGTGTTGAATCATAATTAGTGAAAATTTCAATATCTTTATAATTTAACTCATTTTCAGTTATGTTTAATATGTTGCATGCTTCTTCTAAAATTTCATTGAACATATAGTTGTTATTTGGAACTTTTGTTATGTTAAGATTGACAGATTCATTTATTGATTTTTCATATTCTTCGTTTGAAATTTTATTTTGTGATTTCATTAAATTTAAAATTAAATTTCTTCTTTCTATTGCTTTTTCAGTGTTGTTTTGAATGTTGTAAATGTTTGGGGCATTGATTGTTCCAGCAAGAAGAGCACTTTCTGCAGTTGTTAAATTTTTTGCTGATTTTCCAAAATAATAAATGCTAGCATTTTCGATGCCATAGTTTCCATTTCCAAAATAAATGTTGTTTAAATACATTTCTAAAATTTTATCTTTTGAATAATTTTTTTCTAAGGCTCTAGCAAGTTTAACTTCTTTAAGTTTTCGTTTTATAGTTTTTTCATTTGACAGCAGAGTGTTTTTGATTAATTGTTGTGAAATTGTGGAAGCACCCTCAGAAAATGATTTGCTTTTTAAGTTTGATAAAAGTGCACCACCAACACGAATATAATCAACGCCGTTATGCGAATAAAATCGTTTATCTTCTGCTGATATAAATGCATTTTTTGTGTTTGCAGATAATTCATTTATGTCAACTGTGGCTTTATTTTTTAAATTGATTTCTTCTTGAAATTTGTCATAAATTTTAAATGTTTTGTTTGCAACATTATTAAGTTTTTCTGTATCTAGTGTTATGCCATGTGTTGAGATGTGATAAAAACTTACAGCAGAAATAATAGTCAGTGAAAAGACTATGGCTAAGGATATGAATATAATTTTTGATATTTTTCTTATTTTTTTCATCAAAAAATTCCTCAAAGTTAGTCTTTTCGACATTGATTGTTTTTATGCATAAATTTGTCTAAACATAAACAAGTTTAGACTTTTTTCTTGAATTTATTTATTATTTAATATATAATCATAGTTGATAAATTGGAGAGTTATTGGTATATGGAAAAAAAGAAATATTTAATACTTACATTTGGTTGCCAAATGAATGTTCATGAATCAGAAAAACTTGCAGGCATTTTAGAAAAAAATGGCTATGAAGTTTGCACAAATGCAACTCAGGCTGATGTTGTTGTGTTTAATACTTGTGCAATTCGTGAGAATGCTGAACAAAAGATTTATGGCAATATTGGCGAACTTAAAAATATTAAAGTTGCAAAGCCTGATATGATTATTGCCGTTGGTGGTTGTATGAGTCAGCAAAATAATTATGCAAATGAGATAATGTCAAAATTTCCTTATGTTGACATTGTTTTTGGTACGCATAATTTGGCTGATTTTGAAGCACTTTTAAAGAAAAAAATCGAAACAGGAAAGAGAATTTCAAGCATTACTGAAGATGAGACTATTGCGCTTCGTGATTCACTTCAAATTGCAAGAACAAGTGGAACTAATGCATGGGTTAATATTATGTATGGTTGTAATAACTTTTGCACATATTGCATTGTTCCTTATGTTCGAGGAAGAGAAGTTTCAAGACCAGAAAAAGATATTCTTCGCGAAGTTGAAGCACTTTTAAAAGAGGGTTACAAGCAAATTACACTTCTTGGTCAAAATGTAAACTCTTATCGTGGAAAAGATGAAGAAGGTAATGAAATCTCGTTTGATAAACTTCTTGCAGATATTGATAAGTTTGATTACAAATTTAGACTTCGTTTTATGACATCACACCCAAAAGATTTATCATCCGAGGTTATTGATGTGATTGCAAAATCTAAACATATTTGCCATGGAATCCATCTTCCAATTCAATGTGGAAGTGATAAAATTTTGGCGTCAATGAACAGAAAATATACAACAGAAAAATATTTAAAACTTATTGATGAAATTAAAACAAAAATTCCTGATGTGGAGCTCACAACAGATATTATTGTTGGGTTTCCTGGCGAAACTGATGAAGATTTTGAAGGTACACTTGACATAATGAGAAAAGTTGAATATATGCAAATTTTCGGCTTTATTTATTCAAAAAGAAAGGGTACAGTTGCCGAAAAAATGGCTGACCATATCGAAACAAAAGTGAAAAAAGACAGGCTTTCAAGACTTTTAGAAGTTAAAAACGAAATTATTAATAGAAAAACTCAAGAAATGCTTGGAAAAACTTATGAGGTTTTAGTTGAATCATTTGACGAAAAAACCAACACATTATATTGTTCACTTGACAGCGGAAAAACAATTACTGTTAAGGGCACTAAAAATTGTATTGGTGAGTTTGTTGATGTTAAAGTTACAAGTGTTAGAAAATCAGTTATTTATGGTGAAATCGTTAACACTGAAGACATAGCAAACTTTAAAGAAAAGAATTTTAAATATCCAATTGAAGTTTCAATACTTCCTAAAGACCAAAAAGGTTTGAAATTGCTTCGTGAAAATAAAAAAAATCAAAAAGCAGTTAACGATTTAAAATCTAAAAAATAGACGGAGAAAAAATATATGGCTTTATCACCAATGATGAAACATTATCTAGAAATGAAAGAAAAATATCCTGACGCTATTTTATTTTATCGATTAGGTGATTTTTACGAAATGTTTTTTGAAGATGCAGAAATTGTGTCTAAAGAACTTGAACTTACATTAACCGGCAAAGATTGTGGTCTTGAAAAAAGGGCTCCAATGTGTGGAATTCCTCATCATGCTGCTCCAACTTATATTTCAAGACTTATTGCTTCTGGTTATAAAGTTGCGATTTGTGAACAACTTTCTGACCCAAAAGCATCTAAAGGTTTGGTTCAAAGAGATGTTGTTCAAATTGTAACACCAGGAACAGTGTTTGAACATGATGTTTTAGAAGCAAAAAGAAATAACTTTTTGATGTCTGTTTATGGTTCAAAAAATAAAATTAGTGTTTGTTATAGTGATATTTCAACGGGTTTTATTGAAGCGTTAGAACTTTCAGGCGATGACAGGATTAAGTTGTTAGATGATGTTTTGGCTCGTGTTAAACCTTCTGAAATTTTGTGTAATTTATCATTCAAAAATGAATCTTATTCGCTTTCGGCTGTTAAACTTGGATATGTTCCTGAATTTTATCAAAAAGATGAAATTTTTGAATATAACAAGGCAAAAAATATTATAATTGAACAATTTGCAGTTAATAATTTGTCAGCACTTGGTCTTTCAGCAGATAAGAAGGAACTTTCTATTGCTGTTGGTTCAATTTTGTTATATTTTGAAGAAACTCAAAAGAGATTAGTTTCAAACATTAAAAAATTATCGATTATTCAAGATTCAAGATATGTTCATCTTGATATTTTAGCACGCAAAAATTTAGAACTTACTCAAAGTAGTTCATTAAATCAAAAGAAGGGGTCACTTTTGTGGCTTCTAGATAAAACGAAAACTTCAATGGGTGGAAGGCTTTTAAAATCATTTGTTGATCAACCACTTCGTGATGAAATTCAAATTAATGAAAGGCTTGATTCCGTTGAAGAACTTGCAAATGATTTGATTCTTCGAGAAAGTTTGGCTGATACATTCAATAGTTTTTTAGATATTGAAAGAAAGTGCAGCAAAATTGCAGCAGGAACAATTACTCCAAAAGAATGTTTGGCACTTGCTGAAACACTTAAAAAACTTCCTGTAATTAAAAATTTACTTTCAGGCTGCAAGTCTAAACTTCTTCGTGAGTCAGGCGAAAGAATTGTTTTGCTCGACGATATTCAAAAAGTTTTATTAGATTCTATTGATCCAATGGCTCCAGCAAATTTAAAAGATGGCGGATATATTCTATCATCATATAATGAAGAGTTATATGCACTTAGAAACGCTGGTGAATATGGCAAGCAATGGCTTGCTGAATATGAAAAAGATCAAAAAGAAAAAACCGGTATCAAAAATTTAAAAACAGGTTATAACAGAGTTTTTGGTTATTATATTGAAGTTACAAATTCAGGGCTTTCAATGGTTCCTGACACATACATTAGAAAACAAACAACAACTAATAGTGAAAGATACATCACTCCTGAACTTAAAGAGATGGAGTATAAAATTTTAAACAGCAAAGACCAGGCAATTGAACTTGAATCTAAACTTTATGCTGAAATTAAAAATTATTTGGTTTCATATATTGCCGAACTCTCTGAAATTTCTGCTGCTGTTGCGCTTGCAGATTGTTTAATTTCGTTTGCTTCAGTTGCTGCAGATAGAAATTATGTTAGACCTCAGGTTTCAAGTAATATTAAGCATATAAAAATCACTGCAGGAAGGCATCCTGTTGTTGAAGCAATGATGGAAGGTGAGTTTTCTTCTAATGACACAATTTTAGATGAAGATGAAAACCGAACAATGCTTATAACCGGTCCTAATATGGCTGGTAAGAGCACATATATGAGACAGGTTGCAATTATAACACTTATGGCGCACATGGGTTCATTTGTTCCTGCAAAAGCCGCTGAAATATCAATAATTGATAGAGTGTTTACCAGAGTTGGTGCATCAGATGATCTTGCGTTTGGTCAAAGTACTTTTATGGTTGAAATGAGCGAAGTTTCAAATATTATAAATAATGCAACAGATAAAAGTTTAATTATTTTAGATGAGGTTGGAAGAGGAACTTCAACTTACGACGGAATGAGTATTGCTTCTGCAATTATTGAATTTTTATCTAAACATTTGCACGCAAAAACATTATTTTCAACACATTATCATGAACTTACTGATTTGGAAGGCAGAGTTGATGGTGTGAAAA
>JAFQBZ010000049.1 GCA_017399515.1 Clostridia bacterium
ATCACCATCTTTAAGTTTCATTGCTTGGTAAGACGACTTTCCAATTATATATTCATCAAGTGCAGTCTTTTTAACCATACCTTGTTTTGTAAAGAATAATAATTTCTTATCAGTCTTGTCTGTTGGATTTTCAATAACAGCAACAGGAACTTCGTCAGTGAGCAATCCTTTAACAAGTTTTGCAAACTCAATACCCTTTTCTTTCCATTTAGAAAGTGGAAGACCATTAACATCAATCTTGAATGCGTTACCTTTATTAGTAAACACTAATGCTTCTTTATTTGTTGATGTTTTTGCAAATGAAATATATGCCTCAGCAAGTCTTGACTTTTCAGTCCAAATCTTGCTTGAACCTGAAACTGTTGATGGAAGCATACTCTTCACAAAACCATTTGCAGAAAGACTAACAATAACATTTTGTGAACCTTTTGCAAGAAGTGAAACAGCATCATCAAGTTTAAAGTTTTCAACTGACTTAATAATTTGACATCTTCTTGGATCTTTAAATTTCTTTTTAATTTCAAGCATTTCACTTTTAACAATGTCAAATTGCAATTTTTTAGAATTGATAATTGCTGTAAGTTTTGCAATAAGTGCTTGAATATCTTTAAGTTCTTGTTCAAGTTTATAAATTTCAAGAGATGTAAGTCTTGCAAGACGCATATCAAGAATCGCTTGTGCTTGTCTGTCAGAAAGATCAAATCTTTCCATAAGACGCTTTTTAGCAGTTGCTGTATCTTCTGATTTCTTAATAATTCTTACAACTTCATCAATATTTCTAACTGCAACAATAAGCCCAAGCAAAATATGTTCTCTTTCTTTTGCAATATCAAGGTCATATTTCGTTCTTCTATAAACAACTTCTCTTTGATAATTAATATAATGCGAAAGAATTTGAAGAATACCCATAAGTTGAGGTCTTCCATCAGCAATCGCAACCATGTTAATGCCGTAAGAGATTTGCATATCAGTTTCTTTAAACAAAATATCAATAACTTTCTTAACATCAGTATCTTTTTTTACACGAACAACAGCACGAGTACCCTGTCTGTCAGATTCGTCTAAAATTTCAGTAATGCAAGATAAGTCATACTTTTTGCTATCACGAACTTCAAGAATTCTTTGAAGCAACTTCGCTTTATTAACTTGATAAGGAAGTTCAGTCATAACAATGTTTCGTTTTTCGTTAGCCTTTCCTTCAACATGAACTTTTGCACGAATAGAAATTTTGCCTTTACCTGTTTCATAAGCCTTTCTAAGTTCATCACCGGCAATGATGTATCCACCGGTTGGAAAATCAGGTCCAGGAATGATTTTCATCATTTCATCAAGTGTGATATCTGGTTTATCAATCATTGCAATAGCACCAGATATAACCTCACCAAGGTTATGTGTTGGAATGTTAGTTGCAAGACCAATCGCAATACCATTTGCGCCATTAACCAAAATATTAGGAAAACGACATGGAAGTGTCACAGGTTCTTGGAGAGTATCGTCAAAGTTTAATGTCCAATCAACGGTATTTTTGTCTAAATCTTTTAAAACTTCAAGTGCGAGTGGAGCCATACGCGCTTCAGTGTAACGCATAGCAGCCGCACCATCACCATCAACTGAACCATAGTTTCCGTGTCCATCAACAAGACATTCTCTCATGTTAAAGTCTTGTGCCATACGAACCATTGCATCATAAACAGATGTATCACCATGTGGGTGGAATTTACCTAAACATTCACCAACAATTCTTGCACTCTTTTTATATTCTTTGTCTGGTGTGATATCAAGTTCAAAAAGAGTATATAAAATTCTTCTTTGAACAGGTTTCAAACCATCTTCAACTCTTGGAAGTGCTCTTTCTAAAATAACATGTTCAGAATAAGGAATCATTGATTCACTTAAAACAACATCGATATCTTTTTGAACAACGCTTTTTCCAAAACCAGAACCATCAATAACATCATTTCTAACTTCTTCTTCAGCCTCAACATCAACCTCTTCAATGTCAATTGTTTCTTCAAGTTCTTCATCTTTGATTTCGTCTTTACTCATTTTTTGCCCCTTGATAATTATTTCTTTTTACTAATAAATTCTGAAAGCGAATCAACTCTTGAGAAGTTTGAATGCTCTGCAATATACTGTTTTCTAACTTCAACATTATCACCCATCCAAGTTGAAATCATTCGCTCTGCCTCAGCAGCATCTTCAATAGTAACTTGAACAAGTGTTCTTTGTGCTGGGTCCATTGTGGTATCCCAAAGTTGGTCTTTATCCATTTCACCAAGACCTTTATATCTTTGAAGTTTATAACCCTTACCAATTCTCTTTGTTGCTTCTGGAAGTTCAGCATCTGAATAAACATATTCAACTTTATCTCTTTTAGCAACACGATAAAGTGGCGGAAGACCAATGAATACATGTCCATTTGTAATCAATTTCTTCATATATCTAAAGAAGAATGTAAGCAAAATGCTTCTAATATGGAAGCCGTCTTGGTCAGCATCGGCAAGAATAATAATCTTATTATATTTAATTGCATCAACATCAAAATCTTCACCAATACCAGCACCAAGTGCAGATATCAAAGTTCTAAATTCTTCATTCATTAAAACTTGGTCAATTCTCTTCTTTTCAACATTAAGTGGCTTTCCACGAAGAGGAAGAATTGCTTGGAAATGTCTATCTCTTGCCTGTTTACAACTTCCACCAGCCGAATCACCTTCAACAATGAAAATTTCATTGTTTGCATAATTTTTACCTGTGCAAGAAGCAAGTTTTCCAATAAGGTTAGAGTTTTCAATCGAGTTCTTTTGTCTTGCAATTTCTTTAGCCTTTCTTGATGCTTCACGCACCTTTGCAGCAGAAACAGCCTTTTCTAAAACTGATGACAAAATTTTACTAGTCTTCTTTCCTGAAAAATAATCATTAAGTCCACGAGCAACAATACCTTCAACCGCAGGTCTTGCTTGAGGGTTTCCAAGTTTTGCTTTTGTTTGACCTTCAAATTCAACAGTTTTCATTTTAACCAAAAGAACAGTTGTAAGACCCTCTCTAAAGTCATCACCAACAAGTTTTTCTGAATCTTTACCTTTAAGAGAACCAGATTTCACAGCAAGGTCTGAAAGAGCCTTTGTAAGTCCACTCTTAAAACCAATTTCATGGGTTCCACCATCAGGAGTTTGAATGTTGTTTACATATGAAAATGTGCTTTCTGAATAGCCATCTGTGTGTTGCATTGCAATTTCGACTTTAATTTCATCAATTTCACCTTCAATGTAAATTGGGTCAGGATAAAGCACATTCTTCGATTCATTGATATGTTTAACAAAATCAACAATACCACCATCATACTTGAATGAATATGACTTTGAATCTTCTTGTTTATCTGCCTCAACAATAAAGTTAATTTCAAGCCCACGATTCAAAAATGCAACTTCTTCTAAGTGTTCTTTAATTGTTTGTGCATTAAACTCAACTGTTTCAAAAATTCTATCATCGGGCTTAAATGTTACTTTTGTTCCTGTTGAAACACTTAAACCAACTTCTTTAAGAGAATATTTTGGAATACCACCACGAACTTTACCCTTTTTGTCTTCAGCACTTTCAAATTCTTGAATGTACTTTTTGCCATCACGACAAATTTCAAGTTTGAGCCATCTTGAAAGAGCGTTTACAACAGAGGCACCAACACCATGAAGACCACCTGAATAAGAATAGTTCTCGTTGTTAAATTTACCACCAGCATGAAGTTCAGTAAAAACAACTTCAGCAGCAGAAACTTTTTTAACCGGATGTTCAGCAACAGGAATACCTCTTCCATTATCTTCAATCGAAATTGAACCATCTTTGTTAAGTGTCACATTGATTCTTGAACAAAATCCATTTGCAGCCTCGTCAACAGCATTATCAACAATTTCCCAAACTAAAT
>JAFQBZ010000050.1 GCA_017399515.1 Clostridia bacterium
AGCAGATGAACCTTTGATTTTTGAATAAATTGTTTGATATTCATCATCGTCTTCAAGTTTTTCATGAATGTATGGAGGAAGTGGAACTTCTCCAATTCGGTCAAGTTCTTCTTCAAGTGTGCCTTGTGCCACATTAAAACGAATGATTCTTCCACCAATTTCTTCTTGATTTTCAATTACATCGCAGTAAAGATTGTCTGAAAAAATAAGTTTTGTTCCAACCGGTGCTTTCTTTGCAGGTTTCATTAAAACTTCATAGTCAGTTAAATTTAATCTTTTAAGCAAAAACACTTCAATTTTTGCACCTGTAACCTTGGTTGCAAAAAGACGCGCTGGAATAACTCTTGTGTTGTTTAAAACAAGCACATCATTTTCTGTGAGATAATCTAAAATATCTCTAAAAATCTTATGCTCTGTTTTGTTGTTATTTTTATCATAAACAAGCATTCTTGCAGAATCTCTTGGGCTAACCGGAGTTTGCGCAATAAGTTCTTCAGGAAGTTCATAATTGAAATCACTAGTTTTTAAAATTTCCATAATTTTATATAAAATCCTTCAATAAAGGAAACTCTTTAAAGCCTGTTTCAGCGTTTAAATGTCCCCCATTTTCTATAATAATTTGTTTGTGTGAAACTGTGTTTGCAAAATCTTTTTCTGCTTCAAATTTCACATAAGGGTCATTGTTTGAATAAATGCAGGTTATATCATCGCACAAATCTTTAATTTTTTCAATACCCTTTTCCAAAAACATTGTTTTATTTACTTCATCATAATCAGGGCTAACACCAAAATAATTGTTAAAACCACACACAAAAACAAGTTTTTTCACTCTTATGTCGTTTTCTATCAAAAATTTGCACACAAAAACTGGTGCAATGCTGTGAGCAAAAATTATTGTTTCTGCGTTTATCAAACCCACATTTGCATAAGTTTTTAAAACATTTTGCCAATTTTCATAATTTTGAAAACCAACACCTGTTGGAAACTGTGGAGCATAACAAATGCTTTCTTCTTTCAAGTTTGGTTTTGTTTTTTCAATTTCAGCAGAAAGCCAAGGAAGCCAATTTGAAAACGGACTTCCAAATGAACCGTGCAATATAAAATAATTTTTCATAATGATTCCCTATTTTACAATATCTTCAATTTTATAACCCAAATGAGTGTAAGCAGGCTCAAGTGGAATTCTTCCTCTTGGAGTTCTTGCAATAAAGCCAATTTGCATTAAATATGGCTCATAAACATCTTCAATGGTGTCTGGTTCTTCACCGGTCACAGCACCAAGAGTGTCAAGACCAACCGGTTTGCCCTTAAAATTTTCAATCATAGTGACAAGCATCTTTCTATCAACAGCGTCAAGACCAATGCTGTCAATATCCATTTTTTCAAGCGCGTGAAGTGTGATTTTTGTGGTGATTTTTCCATCATTTAAAACATCAGCAAAATCACGAACACGCTTTAAAATTCGGTTAGCAATTCTTGGTGTTCCCCTGCATCTTGAAGCAATAAGGTTTGCCGATTCTTTATCAATTTCAGCACCCAAAATTTTTGCAGAACGCATAACAATTTGTGAAAGTTCTTTTGGCGAATAAAGTTCAAGTTTGCAAATAACACCAAATCTATCACGAAGTGGGCTTGAAATCATTCCTGCTTTTGTGGTTGCACCAACAAGTGTGAAGTTTGCAAGTGGAATTCTCATTGATTTTGCACCTGGACCCGAACCGATGATATAATCGATTGCGTGGTCTTCCATTGCTGGATATAAAACTTCTTCAATTGAATGATTAAGCCTATGAATTTCATCAATAAAAAGCACATCATTTTCTGAAAGATTGGTAAGAATTGAAGCAAGGTCATAAGGCTTTTCAATTGCAGGACCTGATGTTTGCTTTAAACTAACCCCCATTTCATTTGCAATGATTGCTGAAAGTGTGGTTTTTCCTAGCCCTGGAGGTCCATATAAAAGCACATGGTCAAGCGCTTCATTTCTCTTTTTTGCAGCAGAAATATAGACCATTAAATTTTCTTTAACTTTGGTTTGACCGACATAGTCATCCATTGTTTTTGGTCTAAGCACGTTTTCAATTTGAGCATCATCCATTGTTTTTGAAGATGAAACAAAACGCTCTTCGTCTTGGTCTTTTGAACTTGTGATGAACTTTTCGTAGTAACTCTCATCTTGATAATTATCCATAACGAACCTCCTTGTTATTTATGCATATTTTTAAGGCAGCAAACGACAAGTTGTTCACTTGTCATTCCGTCTGTGTAATTTGTTTTTGCAAGTTCAACAGCATCATTTTTTGACATTCCCATTGAAACCAAAACTTCAGCAGTTTCTTCAACTTCTTTCTTCAAGGCTTGTTTTGGTGCAAGTTTTGTGTCGCTAGACATAATGCTCTCAAGTGCATCTTCAGCACCAAACTTTGAACTTAACTCAAGTGCAATGCGTTCTGCTGTTTTCTTTCCAAGACCCTTTATGCTTGAGAGAGTTTTAACATCTGAAGTTGCAATTGCTTTAATGATTTCATCTACAGGAAGACCTGAAAGTATTGTTGATGCCATTTTTGGACCAACACCTGAAATTTGAATCAAATCAGTGAAAACTGATTTTTCTTTTTGACTTGAAAAACCAAAAAGGGTCATTCCATCTTCACGAACTTGAAGATAAGTTAAAACCTTTTGTGGCTCTGGTTTTGATGAAAGTGCATAAGCCGAAAATGATGAACAAATCACTTCAAAAGCCATCGCACCTGTGTCAACAATAATTGTGTTTTCATTTAAAATTGAAACCTTGCCTGTTAGCGAATAAATCATTACCTTTTCCTTCTTTTTAAAATTTCATTTCTGTCATTTTCTTTCAAATTGTTATTTGTGAACACTTTAACTTCAGCGTCAGCAATATTAACATTTGTTTGCGCAAGACAAAGAGCCACTGCAAGTGCATCGGCAGCATCATCAGGCTTTGGAACAGATTTGAGCCCCAAAATTGTTTTTGTCATGAACTGAACTTGTTTCTTTTCAGCCTTTCCTGTGCCTGTGATTGCTCTTTTTATCTGCATTGGCGTAAATTCAAAAACTCGTGGAACAGATTGAATTGCGGTGCAAAGAATAACCCCTCTTGCCTCTGCAACAGCAATTCCTGTTGTGATGTTTTGATTAAAGAATAATTCTTCCACTGCGATTGCATCTGGCTTAAATTTTGAAATTAAACATTTCATTCCATCTTGAATCATTGCAAGACGAACCGGAAAATCTTCATCTTTAGGTGTGTTGATTGCCCCATAATCAACAACAGTGCATTTTCCGTTTGGATGTTTTTCAATAATTCCATAGCCTACGATTGCGTATCCAGGGTCTATGCCAAGAATAATCATAATACTACTTTACCTAAAATCTTGCTTAAAGTCAATAAATTAAGCAGATGCAAGACAAATCAGACATTAAAAAAACTTGAGATTTCTCTCAAGTTTTCAAAATTTTAAGATTTTTGTTTTGAATTTGAAATAATAGTACAAATTTCATCAAATTGTTTAACATGAAGTGGATGCGCGCCTCTTATGCTCATTTGATTTCTAACAACTTCAATTCTGCGGTCTGCTTCTTCTAAAGTTCTTGCAAGGTCATCTTGTTTTGCTTCATTATAAGCCTGCATAAAACCTTCTCTTTTTTCAGTGATGAAAATTGGGTCACTTACTTCACGAGATTTATCTTTAATGACTGCTCTTTTAAATAACACAAGTTTAACTTCAGGGTGATTATCAAGCAAATCATTGATGATGAGTGGAACTGCAGCGGCAGAATCTCTTGCTCTTTTAAGGTCAGTAAGTTTTGGTGCTTCCATTCCTGATTCAATTTGACCTTCATAACGCTCATGGACTGAAAGCAAACTATTTTCTTCAGAAACTGACAAAATGAATGCTTCAATGTCATAGCCATGTTCGATAAGTTCTTCAAAATTAATGTTAAACAATAAATCTCTTGATGATGGTGCAACTTCAATTAAAATGTTGTAGCCTTCTTTTAATGCTTCATCATAAATCTCATCTCTATGAAGATATGCATCAAGACCGGTTAAATGTCCATAATATTGAGGATATTTGTCTTTAATTTCATCTTTGTTTGGGTTAAATGCTTTGAATGCGTCAGAGTCAATAATAACAATGTTTGGGTTTGACCTTTGAATCTTCATTGTTAAGTTGCTCTTTCCTGCACCTGTTTGTGCAATAACAAGATATGCTTTTGGTCTTTTGTATGGTCTTTCGATTGGGGCTCTGCCTCTAAAGCAATAATCTCTAATTTGGTCTAAAACTCTCATATGTTCACTTTCTGAAAGTGCATAATGAATCATCATTTCAGCAACATCAGGTTGAACACTTGGAGCAATTCTTGTTCTTAAAAATTCAATATATTCAGGGCTTTTTTCATTAAGATTTTCCATAATTATTTAGCCCCCTTTTTGTTTTCTTTTAAAACAGAATTAATTGCGTCCATATTTCCAACAGCAACAAGTTCTTTTTCATAAAAGGCGTTATCTAACTCACTTTTATAAAAACTCGCCTCTTCTTCTGTTGACGCTAAATCAATTTTTCTGTATAAATTAGCGATTTTTTCTGCAACAATTTGTATTGCAATTTCAAGTTTAACATGATTAACCATAAAATCCTCCTAAAATTCAAAAACTTATATTATTGATCAATAGCAGAAAGGTCTGCATTTGAATAAACATTTTGAACATCGTCAAGGTCTTCCAAACTTAAGATAAGTTTGTTTACTGAAATTGCTGAATCTTTATCAAGTGCAACTTCGTTTTGTGGAACATATTCAACTTCTGAAGAAAGCACTTCATAGCCACCTTCTTCAAATGCTTTTCTAACTGCGTGCAAGTTTTCTGGTTTTGTGATAACTTCATAGCAATCATCATTTGTCATAACATCTTCTGCGCCTGCATCAAGTGCAGTCATCATAACAGCATCTTCATTTGTGTTGTTTGTTCTAGAAATAATAACCATTCCATTGTGGTCAAACATATAAGACACACTTCCGGTTGTTCCTAAACTTCCACCAAATTGTGTGAAAAGGTGTCTAACATCGGCTGCTGTTCTGTTTCTATTATCTGTTAAACATTCAACAATAAGCGCAACGCCGTGTGAACCATAACCTTC
>JAFQBZ010000051.1 GCA_017399515.1 Clostridia bacterium
CTATCAATAACAATATCACCAGAACTTGGTTCAATTTGTTTAGTGATGAGTTTCAAAAATGTTGATTTACCAGCACCATTCGCACCGATAATTCCATAGCAGTGACCATCTTCGAATTTTAAGTTAACATCTTCGAATAACACTCTGCCACCAAATTGTAATCTTACATTATTAACACTAATCATTTCTATCCCTCATTATAAATACTTCGCATTAATTATAGATTATAAAACTAAATTTTGTCAATGTTTTAACCCCACAAATAAGTATAATAACTTTTATTTTGTCAATAATTGCATTTAGGAGATATCTATGCAAAACACAAACTCAAAAAACAACACAAATAAAAGCAAGGTTTTCGTAAAACATATATGGTGGCTTGATGCCCTAATCTTTATTGGCGGCACACTTTTACTTGGCGGAATTGCCACCCTTCTTGGCGGAAAAATGTTCCATTTTGAAGGCTATGAAATGCCACCAGCAACCGTTCCAAAAATAGTCTTTCCTTTTGCTTGGGCTATCATTTATATTGCAATCGGCGTTTCAACCTTTTTAATGTGGCGTGATAAAGAAATAAAAGAAAAAGACCGAAAATTAAACTTGATTTTATATTTCATTCATATGTTCTTTAACATTTTGTGGCCATTAATTTTCTTTAGATTAGACCTTCCTATATTTGCCGTCATCTGGCTAATATTAAATGTGGCTTCAGCCTGCATTGTTATGTATCGTTATTTTTATTGCAACCTTCCTGCCGGAATCATATTCAACATTTACACTTTGTGGCTTATCTATGCCCTATATCTCAATCTAGGTCTTGTTTTAATAAACTTTCTATAAAACAAAAACTCACGGAATTTGTCCGTGAGTTTTTTAATACTCTGAATAAAATGTATCTTCATTCACAAAGTCATTTGAATCATTTGAAACTTCAGTTGTCACTTCTGCTGCAACTGTTTCTGCAACAACAGGTTCAGGTTCTCTGTCACCCTTTTCTTCAACAACTTCTTCAACTTCTTTAACTTCAACTGTGTCTTTTGTTTCAGTTTGGGTTTCTGTTGTTTCTGGCGCTATGGTGAGTCTTTGTGGTTCATCTTTTTCAGTTTGATTCATTTCATCAATTTTCTTTTTATCAAGATATTGTTCCTTTGACTTTAATCCAAACAATCTTCTAAAAAAACTTCCAATTCTGTGAAGCAATACCCCTCTTGTTCTTTTATATCTTTCAGCCATACACTTTTCCTTATAATGTCATATATACAATTTTATATTAAACAGCCAAAAAATAATTGTCAAACAAAAAAGTCCACAACAATCATTGCAGACTTTTATTTTGTTTATTTTAACTTATTCAGCACTTTGTGTTTCAAATTGACTTGGGTGCTTTTTAAAGAAGTCAAATCTTGCTTCAATGAATTTTGGCTTATAGTTTTCTTTGTCTTCAATAAAGTTATAGATTGGTTCATTTACTCTGTCCCAAACAAACACATCTTTTGAAGCGCATAAATAATCAGCCAAGTTCTCAATACTCTTTGGAGCAACAG
>JAFQBZ010000052.1 GCA_017399515.1 Clostridia bacterium
GGTTCACTCTTTGGTCATTAGACTTCAAATCTTCAAAACCACTTTCATCAGCAAAGAACACAATGTCATAAGGTGCAATGTTTTCGTTGTTTTTTATTTGAAATCCAAACTTGAATAAATAGCAGAAGTTCTTGTCATAAGTTTCAACTTTAAAGCAGTTTGTATCGTCAGTTTGAGTGTCATATTTTTCTTTTAAATCACGAGCAAAAGTTTGCAAGCTTTCAGATATCTTCAAAATGAATTTATCAATGCCTGCAATTTTTTTTGTTTGATAAAAAAACCTTTCAGTTTTATAAATTTTTGTTTCACTCGAAAGGATTTGCTTTGACGTATTAACTTCAATGCTATATTCAATATCCATTTACACTCTCAAATCACTTGATATAATATTTAGATTTCCTGACAAAATTTCTTTCAAACCATAGTTCTTTTTTGTTCTGTTATCAACAACTCTGTTTCTATCAAAATCAAAAATTAACACTGGTGTATCTGCAAAAATTGCAGTTTTTAATGAATTTCTTTGATTTTTTATATTTTTTTCTCTGTTTTCTTTAGATTTTTGCAGTATTTTTTCTTTAAGTGCTGCCATTGCTTTTTCTTTATTTTTGCCCTGACTTCTTTCATCTTGACATTCTGCAGTGATTCCCGTTGGAAGATGAATAAGTTTCACAGCACTTTCAGTTTTGTTTATGTGCTGACCACCAGCACCACTAGACTTTGAAATTTCAATCGCAATATCTTCTTCACGAAGTTCAATTTCTTTTTCACTGTCTAAAAGCACAACCACAAGCGCAGTCACTTCATTTGTGTTCTCTATTTTTCGAATTGTTCCACTAATCGATTTCAAAACTTCAAAAGAATTTTCACCAACCACAAAAAGAGAAATTTGCGAATCGGTTTCACTAATCACTTCGGTTTCAAATTTATTTAAAGAAGCATAATTTAAAACCAAATCTTTTAGTTCAAGAACAAGCCCATTCCCTTGTTTTTGTGAAATTTCAATTTTTGTTTTTTGAACCTCTTTTGAACCCTCATCAAAATAAATCTCTTTAACCTTTTCAAAAAGTTCATTGGTTTCAATTTCAAGAGTTGCAGATGAACTTAAATATGCCTGCTTTTGAGTTTCATCGGTTTCAGTGTCTGCAAGTTCTTTAGAAATCAAAAATTCTTCACTTTTATTTTTATATTCTTTAAAAGCCGACACAACTTTTTCAAGTTTTGCCTTCTCTTTTCGATAATATTCAAAAAGTTTGTTATCAGACATAATTTCAACAGAGCATAAAAGTTCAAAATATTCATCATATTTTGCCTCTAACTCACAAAATTTATCATAATACTTTTGATTCACATTATCCATAGTAACATAATAACAAATATTTCTTTATTTTTCAATTATTAACCACCTGAAAATTTTAAAAAACTAGCAAAATCACACAAAATAAGATTTTGTAACAACTGTTTTTTGTGTTATTATATTGTTGTAGAAAACTACAAGGAGTATTTATGAATTTTACAGTTCTTGGATGTGGGCGTTGGGGCTCATTTATCGCATGGTATTTAAACACTAATAATCACAATGTCACCGTTTGGGGCAGGGCCGGTCATCAAATCGTTGAAGACCTTATAAAAACCAGAAAAAATGAATATGTTGAATTTCCTGAAAGCATTGAAATCACCAAAGATTTAAACTATGCACTTTCAAAAAGTGAATATGTTATCATTTCAATCAGTGCGCAAGGTGTTCGTGACCTTATGACTTATGTGAGTCAAAATGAAGACTTCAAAAATAAAAAATACATTCTTTGTATGAAAGGAATTGAAGATTCAACCGGCTCAAGATTGTCACAAATTTTGATTGAGTTTGGGGTTGACCAAAACAATATTGCTGTTTGGGTTGGACCTGGACACATTCAATCTTTCACAGCAAAAATTCCTAGTTGTATGGTGATTGATTCATATAACGAAGAATTGTCACTCTTTTTGGTTAACACTTTAAAAACAGACCTCATTCGTTTTTATCAAGGCAAAGACATCATCGGTTCTGAAATTGGCGCTGCTGCAAAAAATGTTATGGGAATTGCTGCCGGTCTTCTTGATGGAATGGGCTATTCAACCTTGAAAGGTGGGCTTATGGCTCGTGGCACAAGAGAAATTTCAAGACTCATAAAAGCCTGTGGCGGAAATGAATTTTCAGCATACGGACTTTGCCACCTTGGTGACTATGAAGCAACACTTTTTTCACAATATTCTCACAACAGAATGTGGGGTGAAAAATTTGCAAAAGGCGAAGTTTTCCCTAAACTTGCTGAAGGCGTTATGACATCTTCTGCACTTTTAAAAATGGCTGAAAAGGTTGGTGTTGAACTTCCTATCACAGAAATTGTTTATAATGTTATTAATAACAAAATCACAAAAGATGAAGCAATTAAACAACTTTTTGCAAGACAAATCACAACAGAGTTTTAAAAAACTGCAAAAATTTATAAAAAATAAGTAAAAAATGCGTAAAAAATAAAAAGATATGGAAAATTCCATATCTTTTTTATTTTATTCTAAATTTTATAAGATTTTTTTTGTCTTGTTTTTCAACCCTGAAACTATCTCTGCACTTACATATCGCTTTGTTTTGAACAAACTTTGAAAGTGTTTTCTTATTTAACAGTTCATAAGTTTTTTCTTTAAATTTCATAAAGGCAAAACTCAAGAGCCATGCAAGTGCCATATTAACATAATAAGCATCACTTTTCACTGTTTCGCACATTTCAAGAATTTTGTCAATAAACGCATCTTCTAAAAAGCAAGTCATCAAAACAATAATTCCAAACCTTGAAACAAATTCTCTTTTGTCAAAGCACAAACCATAATAAAACTCAAAATGTTTGTTTTTCTCTTTAGAGTTTTTAAGCCCTTTCATTGTTGAAACAACAGTGTCACAAGTTGACCAATTGTCAATTTTGTGAATCCATTTTTTGAAATATTCTTTTTGCTTTTCCAAATCTTTAATTTCAGCAATAACTAAGCCTTGAATCAATGTTTCTTCATAAAACTCATCGTGAAAATTATTTGGAAGTGAAAGTTCTAAAAACTTTTCATAACCTGCTTTAAAGATTTGTTTAGCAAATTTTCGAATATTTGACATTGAAATTGCAATCACATTTTGTTTTGTATTTAAGATTTTTATATGCCTTTTATGGTCTTCAATAGTTTCGTTTTTTGAAACACCATTTAACACTTCAAGTAAAGTTTTTAAATCTTCTTTTGATTCTATTTTAAAGTCAAACATTACTTAACCTCATAAACAGACTTAAGTGATGCAAGTTTATTTTTAACAGTTGAAAGTTGGTTTTTGTCATGAACCAAAACGCCAATTTTAATCAAAAGTTCACCATTTGCGGCTTCGTTGGTGTTGATTGATTGAACTTTTACACCAACTTCACTTAAAGCATTTGTGAGTTCAACATAAACATTTCCACCACTTTTTGTTAAAATTTCAACAATTGATGTGAATGTGTAATTCTCATCACTATCAATATTCCAACCAACTTTTATAAATCTTGAACTTTCAAGTTTTTCAATATTTTCACAAAGTTTGTTGTGAATAACAATGCCTCTGCCCCTTGAAACATAACCTATAATCTCATCACCAGGAATTGGGTTGCAACATTTGCAATAGTTTGTAAGCATTCCTTCGGCGCCAAGAATTTGGGCTTTATTTTCAATTTTAACAGGATTGTTTGTTGAAACTTGGTCTAAAATTGTTCTGTTTTTCTTTTCTTCTAAAAGTTTTGAACTGATGAGTGCATTAACAACTTTTTCTGCACCAATAGAGCCACAGCCAACCGCTGCAAAAAGTTCATCAACAGATAAAAGTGCGTGCCTTTTTAAAATTGGAGCAAGCCATTCATCTTTCATAAGTGATGAAAGTGCAACTTCGTTAGATTTTGCAACTTGGTCAAGCATAGACTTTCCAAGTTTGATGTTTTCATCTTTCATCTGCTTTTTGAAGAAACTGTTGATTTTTTGTTTTGTTGAATGAAGTTTTGCGTGTTTAAGCCAATCTCTTGATGGACCTTTTGAGTTTGTCGCAGTCAAAATTTCAACCACATCACCATTTGAAAGTGAAGATGTGAGCGGAACCATTAATCCGTTAACTTTTGCACCCACACACTTATTTCCAACATCAGAGTGAATTGCATAAGCAAAGTCAATTGGTGTTGCACTTTCAACAAGTTTAATAACTTTTCCAAGTGGGGTTTGAACAAAAATTTCACCAAGATAAACATCAGTTTTAAGTTCTTCTAAAAGTTCATTTGAAGAAACAGTATCTTTATTTTCAAGAAGTTTTCTAATTGACAAAAGTTTTTTATCGACATTTGCAAGTGAACGCTTATGCTCTTTATATAAGAAGTGCGCAGCAACACCATATTCAGCAAAATCGTGCATATCATAAGTTCTAATTTGAACTTCAAAAAATTCATCTTGGAAGTGCACGGTTGTGTGAAGTGATTGATAACCGTTTGGTTTTGGGCTTGCAATATAGTCTTTAAATCTTCCATCAACCGGAACAAAGTTTGAGTGCACCATTCCAAGCGCCATATAACATTCACTGATATTTTCAACCAAAATTCGAACAGCAACGATGTCATAAATGTTTTTCACTGAAACTTTTTTGCTTGTGATTTTGTTATAAATGCTTGAAATGTGCTTAATTCTGCCATAGCAGGTGCAATCAATTCCGTTCTTTTGCATTAAACCTTTAATGCTGTTTACAACCTTTGTAAGCATATTTTTATTTACACGGGTTTCTTTTTTAACTTCATCAACAAGTTTTCTACATTCTTCAGGTTTATGGAATTGGAACGACAAATCTTGAAGTTCAGATTTAATTTCACTTAAGCCCAAACGAGCCGCAATTGGAGAATATATGTCATCTATAGACTTGAAAATTCTAATCGCACGCTCATTGTTTATGTTTTGCACATTCTTTCTTGCAAAAACAAGAATTTGTGCTGACTTGATAATGATTACCCTAATATCTTTAGTGATGGCAATAAGCATTTCTTTAAGCCCTTCAGCATCGGTGTAAACCCTTGAATATTTTTCAACAGAAAGAAGCATTTCCAAAATTTTTGCAATCTCTTTGTTTGGAGCAAATTTTTCAATTGCTTCAGTATGAAGTTTTGCAAATGGGAAAATTATTGCAGCACAAGCACTGTTTGCATCAAGTTTGAGCCTTACAACCACTTCTGTGATTTCTTCAGCATCAAGTGCCGCATTAACATCTTCAGCGTATGTCTTTTTCAAATTATCAAAAACTTGAATCAAGACTTTTGCTTCTTCTTTTGAATATTTATCTTTTAAAAAGTTTTCATTTATAATCATAGGAAATCCTCCTATTTTTATGATTTTTTAATTAATCTTCTTTGTTTTCTAACAATTTTTCTTTTGCGTTTGAAAGCATAAGTTTAATGCGATTTTCTTGATTGATTTTTGAAGCCGAAGCATCATAGTCAATCGCAATAATATTTGCTTCTGGGTTGCGTTCACGAATTTCCTTCATCATACCCTTTCCAACAATGTGGTTTGGAAGGCAACCAAATGGTTGTGTGCAAATGATATTGCCGAAACCACGCTCAACAAGTTCAATCATTTCAGCAGTGAGAAGCCAGCCTTCGCCCATTTTCACACCCTTGCTGATATAACCTTTTCTTGATTTGATTGTATCATCAAAGAGTGATGGTGGAACAAACTTTCCACTCTTTTTAACTGCATCAATGATGTCTTGTTCTTTTTTAAGCAAGAATTTATAAATAAGTTTTGAAACAACGGCTTTAATTTTCTTCATGCCATAAAAATCATAGTCAATAACATTGTTATAAATGCAGTAAAGCATAAAGTCAAGAAGACCAGGAACATAAACTTCTGCCCCTTCGCGATATAAAAAGTCTTCAAGGTCATTGTTTCCAAGTGGTGAATATTTAACGAAAATTTCACCAACAATGCCAACCTTTGGTTTTGGCACAACATTGAGTTCAATTTTTGAGAAACTTTCAACAATTGGCTCAAAGTTTGCTTTAACATGCTTATATTTCAAATTCTTTTTGTCTTTAAATTCGTTTGAGAGTTTTTCAACCCAGAACTGAACAAGCCTGTCTGCTTCGCCTTTATTCACTTCATAAGGCAAACATTGGTTTTTAAGAAGCATCAAAAGGTCACCATAAAGCAAGCATTTTGCAAGGTTGTAAAACTGTGGAATTGTGAACCTGAAACCAGGTTGTGTGTCAAGCCCACTAAAGTTAAACGAAAGCACAGGAATATATGAAAGCCCTGCCTTTTTAAGCGCTTTTTTGAGCAAGAACAAATAGTTTGAAGCACGACAACCACCACCTGTTTGTGAGATTACAAGTGCGATTTTGTGTGTGTCATATTTTCCTGAAAGCACAGCGTCCATAAGTTGACCGATAACAAGTGTTGCAGGATAGCAAGTGTCGTTATGAACATACTTAAGACCTGTTTGAGCAACTTCCATACCCTTGCTTTCGAGAAGTTCAACACTATAGCCAAATTCTTTAAGCATTTGCTTTAAAAGAGCAAAGTGAATAGGAAGCATTGTTGGAACGAGAAGTGTGTAATCTTTTTTATTCTCTTCCAAAAACAATGCATCACCATGCTCATCATAAGCAACGCCATCAATAACTTTATAATTCATTTTTCTTTCTTTCATCTAAAACACCCTTTAAACTTCTTAATCTAATTTTAACAGCACCAAGGTTTGTGATTTCATCAATCTTGATTTGTGTGTAAAGTTTATTATCATTTTCCATAATGCTTCTCATTTCATCTGAAGTGATGGCATCAATGCCGCAGCCAAATGACACAAGTTGAACAAGTTCAACACCATCATTTTCTGAAGCGAATTTTGCAGCGTTATACATTCTTGCGTGGAATGTCCATTGGTTTAAAACATTCAAGTTCTTTGCTTGTGCAAGGTTTGAAACGCTGTCTTCTGAAAGCACAACAAAGCCTAAACTTGTGACAAGTTTGTCAATACCGTGACTGATTTCTGGGTCAATGTGGTAAGGACGACCAGCCAAGATAAGTGCATATCTGCCGGTTTCTTTTGCAAACTCAAGTGCTTTCTTTCCTTCATATCTAATATCAAACTTCCACTTTTCATAAGCAATTTGTGCAGTTTTGATTGCTTTTTTAAGTTGTTTCTTATCAATTTTTGCGATTTTTGAAAGTGACTTATAAAGCCCCTTTTCAAGTTCTTTTGCACTATTGATATTAAGATAAGGATACAAATATTCAACTTCTTTAAGTTCATCTAAATTAGAGCGAAGAAGTTCAGAGTAATATGCAACAACCGGACAGTTATAGTTATTGTCACCAATTTTTTCATCAACATTATAAGTCAAACTTGGATAGAAGATTGCATCAACTTTTCTCTCAAGAAGTTCAATAATGTGACCATGCATAACCTTTGCAGGATAGCAAACCGTGTCTGAAGGAATTGTGTATTGACCTTTTGCATAAAGTTTTTTGGTTGTGAAACCTGAAAGTTCAGTGTTGAAACCAAGTTCTTCAAAAAGAGTTTTCCAGAACACTGCAAGTTCATACATTCCAAGACTCATTGGAATGCCGATTGTTTTTCTGCCTTCAATTCTTTCAGTTTTAAAGAGTGCTTCAAACTTATCTCTTTTATATTTAAACATATTAGGAATTTGAAGCATATCTGCATGAGTTTCACCAAGACTTGCACCTTTTTCACATTGGTTACCTGAAATGAATCTGTTTCCATCATTAAAAAGGTTGATTGTCAAGTTGCAGTGGTTTCCACAACCGTTGCAACGAACCATTTTTGATGTGTGAGTGAATCGTTTAAGGTCATCATAAGAAATGATTGTTGACTTTTCAATGCCTAAATTTTTAGCACGAAGTGCACAACCAAATGCACCCATAAGACCAGAAATAACAGGGCGAATAACATTTCTGCCAAGTTCTCTTTCAAATGCACGAAGCACAGAGTCGTTAAGGAAAGTTCCGCCTTGAACAATGATGTTCTTTCCAAGAGCAGAAGCAGATGCTTCACGAATAACTTTGTAAATTGCATTCTTCACAACCGAAATTGAAAGCCCTGCTGAAATGTCACCAACATCAGCACCATCTTTTTGTGCTTGTTTAACTGATGAGTTCATAAACACAGTACATCTTGAGCCAAGGTCAACCGGCTTTTTTGCAAAAATGCCAAGGGTTGAAAATTCTTTAATGTCATAACCAAGTGATTTTGCAAATGTTTCAATAAACGAACCACAACCAGATGAGCAAGCCTCATTAAGATTAATGCTGTCGATTGAATTTTTGCGAATCTTAAAGCATTTAATGTCTTGACCACCAATGTCTAAAATATAGTCAACATTAGGGTTGAAATGTTTTGCAGCAGTGTAATGCGCAAGAGTTTCAACAAAGCCTTCATCAACAGAAAATGCTTTCTTTATAAGTTCTTCACCGTAACCGGTTACAACGCTTCCAGCAATTTGAATTTTGTCTTCAATAATTGAATAAATTGTTTCAAGTTGCTCTTTGATAATTTCAACAGGGTTGCCCTTGTTTGAACTGTAATATGAATATAAAATTTTGTCATCTTCACTTAAAAGCACTAACTTTGTGGTTGTGCTTCCGCAGTCAATTCCAAGATATGCTTTGCCTGTGTAATTTTTAACATCAATTTCTTCAACTGTTGCTTTTGAGTGGCGAACACAAAATTCTTCATACTCTTTTTCATCAACGAAAAGTGGTTCAAGTGTGTTTGTTACTTTCTTTGAAGTGTCGATTGATTTAACCTTTTCAATAAGTTCATTTATTTTATAATGACTTCTTTGTTTTGAAGCAAAGATTGCTGAACCAATTGCAACTGAAATAGGTGCATATTCTGGGAAGATTGCGTGTTCATCATCAAGGTTAAGTGTTTCTTTAAATTGTCTTCTAAGCCCTTTCAAGAAGTGAAGCGGACCGCCAAGGAACATTACCTTGCCTTCAATCTTTCTGCCTTGTGCAAGACCAGAAATTGTTTGGTTAACAATTGCTTGATAAATGCTGGCAGCAATATCTTCTTTTCTGGCACCTTGGTTTAAAAGTGGTTGAATGTCAGTTTTGGCAAACACACCGCATCTTGAAGCAATTGGATAAATCTTTTCGCTTTTCAAACTGAGTTCATCAAGCTCGGCTGTGTTAACATTCATAAGTGTTGACATTTGGTCGATAAAAGCACCTGTGCCACCTGCACAAGTTCCATTCATTCTTTCATCTGTTCCGTTATCAAAGAAGATAACCTTTGCATCTTCACCACCAAGTTCAACAACAACGTTTGTGTCTTTTTCAAGAGTTTTCACAAGTTCGCTGGTTGCAAAAACTTCTTGAACAAAAGGAAGCCCAAGTTCGTTTGCAACACCAAGACCTGATGAACCAGAAAATGAAATGTAAACATCATCATCTTCAATAAGTGGTTTGATTTTTTTGAGTTCTTCAAGCACCTTTGATTTAATCATTGAAAGGTGTCTGTTGTAACTGTGATAAATAAGTTCGTTATCTTTAAAGAGTGCAAGTTTGACTGTTGTTGAACCAACATCAATACCAAGATAAGTCCCTGAATTTTTAAAAATTTGTTTGTTTAAGTTCATTAGTAAATTTCCTATTTTTTAGATTTTTTCCTAACTATAATTATATATGATTTATGAATTTTTAGCAATAAATAAATATGTTTATTTTTAGTTTGAAATTTTTTGTGCACTTTGTTATCATATTGGTATGGAAAATATCGAAATTGCAAAAATCTGTGGGCTTTGTGCAGGTTGCCAAAGAGCAATAAACACAGCCGAAGAAGAACTAAGTCATGGCAAAAAAGTCACCATTTTCAAAGAGATTGTGCATAACAAAAATGTAAACAATTCTCTCATTTCAAAAGGTGCTGTTTTTGCGAGCGAACTTGAAGAACTGAAAGGTGCTGAAACAGTGATTATTCGTGCACACGGTGAACCACCTGAAACTTATGACTTTTTAAACAAAAACAACATTTCTTTTAAAGATTGCACTTGTCCAAAAGTTGAAAAGATTCACGAAGAAGTGAAAAGATTTGCTGAAGATGGCTATTTTATCATCATTTTGGGCAAATTTCATAAAGCGCTTCACCCTGAAGTTTTAGGCACTTTGGGTTACGCAAATGGCAGAGCAATTCTTGTTGAAAATGAAGATGACTTAGAAAGAGTTGAAACCCTTAAAAACGAAAAAGTTTACCTTGTTTGTCAAACCACATTTAACCTTAAAAAAGCAGATGAACTGATTGAAATTATTGAAATGATACTTTCAAAAAACAACTGTCACCTTGTGGTTAACAAATCGATTTGCGATGCGCAAAAATTCATTAACCTTTCATCAGCAGAACTTGCAAGCCAAGTTGACACAATGATTGTTGTTGGCGGGAAAAACTCAAGCAACTCACTTGAACTTTATAAAAATATGAGCACAATTTGCCCAAGCATTTTTATTGAAGACATAAATGATTATAAACAAGCATTTGCAGAAATTGGAATCACTCTTTCAAAAGATTTAAAAATTGGAATCACCGCTGGTGCTTCAACCAACAAAGCCGAACTTGAAGAACTTAAACAACTTATCAAAAAAGATTTAGAGGAAATTTAAAATGAACATAAAAATCAACACTCACAGTTCAATTCAAATTGATGATATTGCCTTTGACCCTTACGGCATAACAAAACCAACACTTGCAGCAAAATATGTGTGCATAACCCACACACATTTCGACCATCTTGACATTGAATCAATAAAGAACATTTCAAACGAAAACACAATCATTGTTGCAACCATTGACGCAAAAGAAACACTCACGCAAAACTTTTCAAACAAAATTGTTTATGTTAAACCAAACGAAGTTTTAAACTTTGAAAACTTCACACTTGAAACCTTTTCATCTTATAACATAAACAAACAATTCCACCCAAAATCAAATAATTGGGTTGGATATAAACTCACAAAAGAAAACAAAACTTATGTGGTTGCCGGCGACACCGATGTCACCCCTGAACTTGAAAAACTCGCAAATATTGATGTGTTATTCCTTCCAATTGGTGGAACATACACAATGACCGCAACTGAAGCAGCCAAACTTGCAAACAAAGTGAAACCTGCCCTTGTGATTCCTATGCACTATGGCTCTGTGGTTGGTTCAAAGGAAAATGAAACCGAATTCATTAAACATTTAAACGCTGACACCAATTACAAAATTTTATTATAATTTAAGACAAAAAAAGATATGCAAAACTGCATATCTTTTTATTTTATTCTCTGCTCATAAGTTGTTCTGCTGAAAAATCATTTTTGATTCCTTCAAGTTCTGCCATAAGTTCTTCAAGTGGCATTTTTGGAACAAACTTTTTAGATTTTTTATTGTCAAGCCCATTGTCAACAGACCTTGAAAGTGCCCACGCAATCATTTGTGAAACGCAGTCTGCATTAGGCTCATACTTTGCATTCCACGAACCATCTCTGCCAAGAATTGCAAGGCTGTGCTCATCACCTTGAATATTGTTTCTAAGTTTTGAAGAATAAATGTGAATGGCATCAAAAATGGCTTCAGATGTTGCAACACCAGACAAAAGTGGGTCGCCATATTTTTCATATTTAACCGCAACGCCATTTAAACCGTCATCTAAACGCACATTGGTTTCATTGTTTTTCCACGCACTGTTAAGCATTTCATCTTGTTTTGTGTCAACAAAAAGTGCAGGAATCACCGAACTAAATGTGAGTGGAGCAAATGAAACTTCAAAAGTGGTCTGCATCAAAATGTCACACTCTTCTCTTGAATAGCCAAGCACTTTAAGTTCTTTATAAAATGCACGCATAATTTTATCAACTTCAAGGTGTCCTCTGCAAAAAGTGAAGAATGTCACCTGTGAAAGTCTTCTGCACGCTTCATTAAGTGGCACAAGTTCATCATTTTCATCTTGAAGCATTTTAATCAAAAACTTATCAACAAAGTTATCTATATCTTCTTTTTCAAACTTGCCTTTTGCTGGGTTGTCAGTTGTTGGATAAACCGCGCCAATGATGTCAACATAGTCATAAACTTTGTTCATCGCACCTTGTTTAAACAAAAGTTGCAAATAATTTTCAACAAACTTGCAAACACCATTTGCAGAATTTTCAACAACCGTGCCGTTTCCACCAATGCAAACAATCACCGGTTTGTCAGGCACATATTTATCTAAATTAAGCCTTTGCCAATGGTTAACTTTGTCTAAATTTCTCTTTCCCCAACTTGCTTCGTTTCTATAAGCCATAATTTCCCTTTTATTCACTATCACCAGGTTGTGGTGGTTTTTTCATTGATTTAATTTCTTTTGCTGTTTCTTGGTTAAACTCAACAAGGTTTGGCAAAAATTCAAGTTCTGCCATTTCTGCAAATTTCGCAGAAGGATTGCGTCTTCCCATGTTTGAGCGTTCAACATAACCATAAAAAATTGGTCCAAATTTTTCACGAGCCTCATCACTCATAATTCCATAAGCAAAACTTGCAATGTTCCAAGAAATTTGGTCACCGTTGTTTGAGTCACCCCAAGGAAGTTCTTTCATTGCCTCATCAAAAGCCTTTTCATCGCCTTCATTTGCAGCCTTAATAATGTCTGCAAGTTCATAAATTGTTCTTGCATAACTATAAACCCAATAATGATCCATTTCATCTTGGCTGTTTTTAAGTTTTTCAACTCTGTGAGTATATAAATACTTTATAATTTCTTCAACCGCAAACTCTCTATACACATGACCAGGTTTATCAAGTTGAACCTGAAATATCTCTCGAATTTCTGGAATATTTTCTTCTAAAACCTCTAATCCCATTTTTGCATTTTCAATTTCAATTTTCATTTTTGTTTCATAATCTGCATTTTCTGGTGTTGGTTTTATAGTATATTTTTTCATAATTTTGTCCTCCTTTTTAGACACCTATATTATACCAAATATAAAGTTACTTTTCAATAACTTTTTTAAAAATATTTATCACTTTGAAAAAACAAAAAAAATGATGCTTTTTTGCATCACTTTTCAATTAAAAACAATAATAACAAATAAGAGCAACAACCGCTGCAACGCCTAAAAACTTAACAAGTTTTTTGAAGAAACTCCAAATGGTTTTTGGTGGTTTTCCAACAACCTTTCCGGTTGTTCCACTGATGTAAGTTTTATAGGTTTTTCCACGATATTCATAAGTGTTCACATAAACAGGAACATAAGCAAAGTTAAAGAACACATCGCCAACTTCAGCGTCAACAGTTAGGTCTGAAATGTCTTTATGGCGTTTTAAAGCATACTTCTTTGTTTCCATAATCATTTCAGTTTTTGCATGCTCAGTGAAGTTGTAATAATGCTCATGAATATCTTTGTCAATAGCGTCAACTCTGTATCCATAAGTATATTCTGGGAAGAATGGAACAAGCCCTGCATAATCATCTTCATCGAAAAGTTCAAGAAGTGCTTTATTTTCTTTTGTGCAAGCAAGCATATCATAAGAAGGAACTCTTTTATTCTTCTCGCCAAAAACAGGCTTTGAAATGTTGTAATATGAACCAGAAAAATCTTTTCTTATATCACTTGCATTTGCTGAATAAACCGAATTAACTGAATAAGTGAAATTCCAAACAGGAACAAACACACCCATAAGTTTTTGGTTTTGCGCGTGTTTTTTAAGCCCCATTGGAAAGTCGTGTTGAGTTTTTAAATATTTAGAAAATGCTTTTGCAGCCTCTTCTTTGCTAATTTTAAATGGCAAGATTGCGTCAGCGCAATATCCATTATCTTCAACTTTTTCACAGTGGTTGTTTCCGCAGTTTGGGCAACGCTTTGTTTTTTCTTCACTAGACATATAGTAAACATTTCCGCAGCCACCACACTTATATGCTGAAAGTGATTGATTCAACTGATTTGGGTGAAATGCAGCACTATATTGCCTAACCATAACGGCGTCATCAGATTTTTTTGGCAAGAAATAATTTGTCTCACAATATTTACATGTAAGACAACCTTCCTTTGGGTTATACCAAAGTTCACTACCACAATTTTTACATTTTGATCCTATTGTATCCATAAATACATTTTATAATTTTTGTGCGTTTTATGCAACAAAAAATACGCAAAAAATAATAAATAATAAAAATAAAAACCCTGCAATAAATAATGCAGAGTTTTTATGTATTTATGAAATAAGGTCTGTGCCTTCAAGCGAGAACTGACTGTTATAAAGTTCAGCATAAAAACCTTTCTTTTTAATAAGTTCTTTGTGGTTGCCTTGCTCAATAACATCGCCATCTTTTAAAACCAAAATAAGGTCAGCATTTTTGATTGTTGAAAGACGGTGTGCAATAACAAAACTTGTTCTGTCTTCAGTAAGTTTATCCATTGCTTTTTGAATAAGTTCTTCTGTTCTTGTGTCAACATTACTTGTTGCTTCATCTAAAATAAGCATTGGAGTGTTTTGAAGCATTGCTCTTGCAATTGTTAAAAGTTGTTTTTGACCAACAGAAACATTTGTTTCATCTGAAAGCACAGTGTCAAACCCGTTAGGAAGTGTTTTTATGAA
>JAFQBZ010000053.1 GCA_017399515.1 Clostridia bacterium
TAAATTAAAGAAATTCCTTGTAATTTTTCTGTATCAAACCCCATAGTCAATCTCCCTTATATATTTTAATTTTAGCATACGAAACAATGTGTTTCAAGATGGTTTTTTATTTTTATATTAAATTTTTTTGAATTAAAAAGATAGAACAAGAGTGTTCTATCTTTGAAGGGCACTGAGTGTGCCTGTTAAAACTAAGTCGTTTTCATTTAAACAACTTGCTAAATTTTCATTGTTAAACCCTAAAAGAGAGTTTAATGTTTCAGCAGAGCATTTTGCAATTTCGCTGACTGTTTTAAGACTGATTTCTGTGTCTTTTGATGAGTGAATGTGCTCAGTGACTGGTGAATCTTTCTCGTCGCAAAGAATAGTTAAACTGCCTTTTGAACGCATAAAAGGCAAGTGGTCACTCATTGTGTGAATTGTTGATTTTTTAAGACGAGGGGTATAGCCCTGGCTTGCAAGACTTCCAAGTGTTTCATAAATGTCGTTTGTGAACTCGTTTGCAACTTTGCCGGTGTAAATGCAGTTGATTTGATTGCCCCTGCCAACGCAGTCAAAGTTTAAAAAGTTTTGATTCTTAATTTGATGTTTTGAAGCATAACAAAGTGAGCCAACAAGCCCTTTTTCTTCGTTGTCAAACATAACAAAAGCAATTTTGTTTCTTTCGTTTTCTGGAAGGTTGCGATAATAATTCATAAGAGCAAGAAGAGTGATTATTCCACTTGAGTTATCGTCATAATTATGTTTATTTTCACCGCCTAAAATTCCAAAAGAATAAAGACCAACACCGAGTGAAAGTGCGGCAATGCCATCTAACATATAAGTTGAAGTTTGAATAGAGTTAAGCATAAAGTCTAAAAGTTCACGGTTTTGTGAATTGATTGCATATTTTGTTAAAACAACGCCAACACCAAGTGCTGCAGGAATTGCGATTCCAAAAGTGGTAACTTGTTTTTTTACAAAATGATAAGGCATATTTGGTGGGGTGTCATAATGTGCAGTCAAAACAATTTCTGCTGTTTCAGGGTGACCAATCACAATATTTTTTGCAATAACATTGTTTTCAATTCTTGAGTCATAGCCCATTGCTGTTGCTGTTTTTGAAATGAACTCACGGAAATCTTTTTTATGCGAGCGTTTCATTCTTGCACCATGTCTGTTTGTGACCATTTCAGCAATTTCGTTTAGGTTAATATTTTTAGCCATTCAAACTCCTTAAATTAAACTGAATTTATTTTAACATTTAATTGGTCACATTTCAAGATGTTTATAATATAAAATTATAAGTGCTAAAAATTATTAGTATAAAAATATAACTTTTTTTAATTTTTTCGTTTGACTTGGGGTTTGGTTTAGGCGTAATATGATATCATAACAAAAGGAGGCAAAAATGAAGAAAAGAAGTATTATATCTTTTATTTTAGTGTTAGTGCTTGTTATAACCATTCCTTGCAGTGTGTTTATTTACAGAGCAGTAACAAAAGATGATGACACAAACCCAGATGCACCGGGTGGTGGTTCATCAGCAAGTGCAGTTTCGCAAGTAATTCACGCCGTTGAAGAAGTTGCAGATAGAAACTATGAAATTATTGGTGATTATTCAGCAAATAAGTCGGCAGATGCGCAAAATTATGCGACATCTTTGAATCTTACACAGTTGAATGATTATTTTGGTTCATTTTCACAAACAATCATAGTTCCTGCTGCATTTGACTATGTGTTTAAGGCTGCTGGTTCTGGGGTTTATCAAAACTCATTTGTGCTTGGTCAAACATATTTCAGCAGAGAAACAAGTGGTGAAAACACTTACATTTATTATTTCAAAGCAGAAAAAGAAGGTTCACTTATTAACCTTTATTATGGATTTCAAGATGATTTTATTGTTTGTCAAGTAGAATATGATTTTGAAAACGATAAACTTATCACAGCAAAAACTATTGCAAGGGAAATTTTTGCAATTGTTGATTATGAAAGAAATTATTATACATTTGCACAATTTGAAACATCAAAATCATTGCAAGATGTTTTAGATGGAAATTTCTCTTATGATGACATCACAGCAAACAGTGATTATGAGAAAATGTATACCGGAAACATCGCAAAAAATATCAACAGTATTGACTTTGAAGTTTTTGAATTTGATGGAAGTGAAACAAATAAAAATATCTTCAATAACTATATCAAAGAATTCAAATTAGATGTTGATTGTGAAAACATTTTTGAATATTCAAATGCAGTTATCAACAACTCATTTATTGGTGCAATGGAATATTCAACAAGAAGACTTGGATATTATGAAATTAAAGAAGTAGATTTTGAATATCAATATTTTACATATTGGATTAATTATGAAGATATCATCAGTCTTTTAGAAGAACTTAAAAATTCTCAAAAACTTGCAGGTGATGAAAATTCAAGAGCAAGGTCATTTTTGAATAGTTATAGAAATTATTTGATTGATAGAGGCGAGGCAACATACACCGGTGATTGTTCATATTCATTTGGTGATAATATGATTTCTGTGTCAAAATCAGGTGAAGAACTTGGTGCTTATATTGTGACAATCTATCTTGACGTTCATTTTCGGCGGTTTTAAGTTCAAAACCGAGCATTTCGAGCATTTCGCTGCTCTTTTTTGAGCACGACGCCGTAAGCACGGAATTTCCGCCCAGATGCAGAAGCTGCAAA
>JAFQBZ010000054.1 GCA_017399515.1 Clostridia bacterium
GCATTAAATGTGTTAACCATTGCAATTTTAATAATGTCAGCCGCAGTTCCTTGAAGTGGCATATTTTGACTTGCTCTTTCTGCCCTGCTTCTAACCATAAAGTTTGATGCATTAATATCAAACATTTTTCTCTTTCTTCCAAAAAGAGTTTCAGCGATTCCTGTTTCTCTTGCTTTTTCAATCGCATTCTTCATAAAGTCACCAACTGCTTTATGCGAAGAATAGAAATTTTCAATAAGTTTTCTTGCTTCAAATGCTTTAATCTTAAGATCATCAGCAAGACCATACTCGCTGATTCCATAAATAATGCCAAAGTTAACAACCTTTGCCATTCTTCTCATATCTTTTGTCACTTCACTCTCAGGAACTCCAAAAACATTGCTTGCTGTTTTTGTGTGAATATCTTCACCTGTTTTAAAAGCGTTAACAAAAATTTCATCATCACTCATATGAGCAAGAAGTCGAAGTTCAATTTGTGAATAGTCAGCATCAATTAAAATATGGTCTTTATCTTGGGCAACAAACATACTTCTAATTTCTTTGCTTTCTTCTGACCTAATTGGAATGTTTTGAAGATTTGGTTCAACAGAAGAAAGTCTTCCTGTTGTTGTGAGTGTTTGTTTAAAATAAGTGTGAATGAAATTATTTTTATCAATGTGAGGATAAATTCCTGTCACATAAGTGTTCAAAAATTTAGCAACTTTTCTAAATCTTAAAATGTATCTAATAATCTCATGCTCATCTTTAAGTTCTTCAAGTTTATCTGCAGATGTTGACTGCTTTTTGTTGTGTGCAAGTCCCAAATTGTCATAAAGAATATGAGCAAGTTGTTTTGGTGAATTAATGTTAAATTCTTCACCTGCAAGCACATAAATTTGTTTTTCAAGTTCTTTAAGTTCTAAAGTGTACTTTTGCTTGAGTGTTTCCAAGATTTCAACATCAACTTTAAAACCTTGATTTTCCATAGAAAATAAAACTTTTGATAATGGAATTTCAACATTATTAAATAAAAATTGCAGTTTTTCATCTTGAATCTTTGCAGAATATTCATCGTAAAACTCATTTAATTTACAAGCAATATATGTTAAATCATCTTCAAAAAATACATCTTGAATTGCATCAACCGGTGTTCCATCAACTAGATATTTTGCAATTGAAACATCAAAATAATTATTAAGTTCTATTCCAAATCTTTTTAAATAATACATATCTTGTTTTGAATCAAAACAAATCTTTAAAACATCTTCACTTTCATACACATCTTTAAACACATCAAAGAAATCATTTAAAGAAAGTTCACTAAATAAATCATTTGTTACATTAAACACAATTTCTTCATTATTTAAACAAATGTGAATTTCATCATTATTTGCATTATTTTTAAAGAAATAAGCATATTTTTGATGTTTTTTAATTAAATCTTTAATATTTTGCAGTTTTTCTTTATTTGAATAATTTATTATATTATATGTTTTTACACTTCTTTCACCCTTTGCCATATTAAAGATATCTTCATTTTTTAGCAAAGTTTTAAATTGATAATATTTAAAGAAATCATAAACTGCAGATGAGAATGGATAATCATATTCACATTCTGATAGTTTTATATCAAGGTCACCGGTTGTTAAAATTGTTGCAAGCATCTTTGACATAAATGCATTTTCTTTTCCAGCAATAATTTTTTCTTTAAGTTTGCCAGAAAGTTCATCAATGTGCTCATAAAGATTTTCAACACTGCCATATTTTTGAATCAACTCTGTTGCAGTTTTAGGACCAACCCCAGCAACACCTGGAATGTTATCTGCCGTGTCACCTTGAAGTGCCTTAAGGTCAATAAACTCTTTTGGACTAACACCATACTCTTCTTTGAGAGTTTTTGCATCCATAATTTTTAAATCACTAGTACCTTTCTTTGTGAAATAAACTTTTGTGGAATCATCAACAAGTTGAAAACTATCTCTATCTCCTGTCACAATAATTGTTTCAGTGTCTAAAAATCTTTTAGAAATAATGCCGATAATGTCATCACCCTCAATGCCTTCTTGTTCACAACATTTAATATTCATAAGTGAAAGCATTTTCTTAAGTGGTTCAATTTGACTTCGAAGTTCATCTGGCATAGGTTTTCTTGTTCCCTTATAGTCAGCATAAATTTTATTTCTAAAAGTCTTTTTTGAAACATCGAATGCAACTGCAATATATTTTGGCTTTATATTTTGAATGATATGCAAAATTTGAATTGCAAATCCATAAACCGCATTTGAATATTCACCTTGTGAATTTGTTAGAAGCGGAAGCGCATAAAACGAACGATAAAAGATACTATTTCCATCAATAATAACAAGTTTGTTAGACATAGAATTCTCCATAATAAAATATTTACAATTATAGTATATCAAATTTAATCTAAAAATAAAAACTAAAACATAATATAATTTACACAATAAAAAAAGGTGCTTTCGCACCTTTTATTTATTACCAAATTCTTTTTCAAAAGCAGCAATACATTCATCAATAGTTTCAACTGCTTCTCTTCTTCCACTTATGCTTTCAATTCTAACAGGTTTATTTTCAAGTTGTTTATAAACTGTTAAGAAGTGAATAAGTTCATCAAAAATATGTTTTGGAAGTTCAGAAATATCAGTATAAGTGTTGTTTTGTGGGTCACCAAAAGGAATTGCAATAATTTTTTGATCCATTTCGTTTCCATCAATCATTTTAATAACACCAATAGGATAACATCTTACTAAACTTGCCTTTTCGATTGGCTGACTGCACATAACGAAAACATCAAGTGGGTCATTATCAGGACTAAGTGTTCTTGGAATGAAACCATAATTCATTGGATAGTGAGTTGCTGTGAAAAGCACTCTATCTAAAATAATTAATGATGTTTCTTTATCGATTTCATACTTATTCTTTCCACCTTGTTCAATTTCAATGAAACAAACAAAGTTATCACTTTTAATTCTATCTTTATTAAAATCTTTCCAAATATTCATTATACATTACCTACCTTATAACTCGGTTAGTTTACCACAACCATGATTTATAAGTCAACTTATTGAATATCATTTTTTTTACCCTTTCTCTTCA
>JAFQBZ010000055.1 GCA_017399515.1 Clostridia bacterium
CAATTAATAATGCAAATAAATAATTTCCTAAAATTGATGTTAACATCAAAAATAAATATTTTATTCCACCCCACGCATAAAAAATCAAACTTGCAATAAGAAGAATAGAATTTTTAAAACTATATTGAATATTCTTATTTTTTATAAATGAACAACTATAATACAATGCTAAAACCAAAGGAAAAAACACCCATAAAAAAGTCATTGAACTAAAAACCATATCTACAAACCTCAGAAAATGAATACATATAATATAACATTTGACTCAATAATTGTAAAATAAAAAACATTATATGTGATATTTTGTTATATATTTTTATATTTTAGGACATATATTGTTTATATCTATTTCATCTTTATTAGTAAAATATTAACTATATAAAATTTTAAGGGATATATATGATATGGATAAAAATCAAATCATTGAAAGAATAAGTATTGCTAGAACAAATGCAAATCTATCTGCTCGTGCATTATCTCAAAAAATCGGTATGAACAGTGGATATATAAACCGTCTTGAATCAAAAAAAGACTTTTTACCAAGATTAGAAACCTTACTAGATATAATTGAAGTTTGTGGTATGACAACTGAACAATTTTTTTATGAAGATTTTAATAGTTATCAAACAGACAAAGCCCTACTTGCAAACTTAAAAAACATGAAAACTGAAAAAAAAGAGGCTCTTTTAAAATTTTTAAATTATTAAAATAAAACACAACAAAAAAGACGGAAATTTCCGTCTTTTTTAATTTTCATCTTCAAACTTATATCCAAAAGTTTTAAGCGTTTCTTTTTCTCTTTGAATATATCGATATCTTGCCTTTTTGAGTTCTTTTTCATAGTCTTCAAATTCAGGGTTGTTGAGCCCCGATTCAAGTTCTTTCTCAATGTCATAGTTAACGCTTCTAAAAATAATGCTGAGTTCATCACTCTTGTCTTCACTGTCAAGTTCGCCTTCTAAAATCAAATAATGCGCTTGCACAATTTCGCGAGGCTCTGCGTTATATTTTTCATCGTGAATCAAACAACCGGAATTTCCCACACTTCCACAGTTGACAAGTGTTCGGTTATAAAACTTTTCCATAAACTGATAATGCAAATGCCCAAACACCACAAGGTCGGCAATTTTGTTTGAAATAGTGAACTCTCCTGGTTCAAACATTTTCAGTTTCTTTTTAAAGTTTGTGTCGAAATGGTTTATGTTAACCTTGAATGATTTGGGGTTTGAGTGATACATTCTAACCAAATTGCCAGACAAATAAAACTCTGTTGAATAAGGCAAACTTCGAAGATAATCCATATCTTCAGCGGTCATTAGTGACTGATTAAACTCAATTCGCATATGTTCAAGTTTGTCATCTTTAAACTCTTCAGGGTTTTCGCAAAAACGCTCGTCAACATTACCCATAATCACAATATCAGCGTGCTTTCTAACAAGTTCAATACATTCATGTGCATTAACACCTTTGCCAATAATATCACCAAGACAAATAATTTGGTCAATATTTTGCTTCTTTATGTCATCTAAAACACTTTTAAGCGACTCTAAATTAGCGTGAATGTCTGAAATTACTGCAATTCTTGCCATAAATCCCCCTCTCTAACAAAAGTATAACAAACGAATTTTAAACTAGTCAAATTTAAAAATTATGAATTTGAAAATTTGTCAAATTTTAAACAAAAAACAAAACACTTTTCACCTAAATAAAATTTGCTTTATTTGTTTATTTTTGCTAAACTTTAATCGTATATTATAAAAAGGACTTTTTATGGGAATTTTAGAACTACTTATTATTGCTATTGGCGTGTCAATGGACGCATTTGCCGTTTCAGTTTGTAAAGGACTTTCATGCCCTTGCAAAACACGAAAAACTGCCCTACTTTGCGGAATTTGGTTTGGATTGTTTCAAATGATAATGCCGCTTGTGGGTTACCTTATTGGAAGCGTGTTTGCTGAAATGATTGAACGATTCGACCATTGGATTGCATTTGTGCTTCTTCTCTTTATTGGTGGAAAAATGATTATTGAAGCCCTTTCAAAGAAAGAACTTCCACTTGAAGCAGATGACAACGAAGAAGATAAAAATGATTTATCAATTTCAAAAATGCTTCTTCTTGCAATTGCAACCAGCATTGACGCCCTTGCTGTTGGTGTGACATTTGCAATGGTTGAAACAAACATTTTTGTTGCAATTTCACTTATTGGCATTTTCACTTTCACACTTAGTTTTGTTGGAACACTCATCGGTAAACGCTGTGGTGAAAAGCATAGAAAAATTGCAACTTTTCTTGGTGGACTTGTAATCGTTTTAATTGGTGCTAAAATTTTAATTGAACACTTATTTTTCTAAAATCAAACAAAACAAAAACTCACGAAAACTCGTGAGTTTTATTTTTATTTGTGAAAATATAATTGAACAAATTTTTTAATAATGCTAAAATGTGTTTATGGAAACAAAATTATTAAAACCAAATGAAGAAAGCATAAATCTTGCTTGTGAACTTTTGAAAAAAGGCGAAGTGGTTGCTGTTCCAACTGAAACCGTTTATGGTCTTGCTGGTGACGCAACAAACGGAAATGCTATCAAAAAGATTTTTGAAGCCAAAGGCAGACCAGCCGACAACCCACTAATTGTGCATATTGCAAGCATTGAAATGCTTGACGGAATTGTAAGCAAGTTCAATGCAGACGCAAAAAAACTTGCTGAAAACTTTTGGCCAGGTCCACTAACAATCATAATGCCTAAAGGAAACAAAGTTTGCAAAGAAACCACTGCAGGGCTCGACAGCGTTGGAGTGAGAATGCCAGCAAACGAAATTGCAAGAGAAATCATTTTAAGGTCAGGTGTTCCCTTTTCAGCCCCAAGTGCAAACATTAGTGGAAAGCCAAGCCCAACAACCGCACAAGATGTTTTTGCAGACATGAATGGCAAAATCAACTTAATTATTGATGGTGGCGAAAGTGACGCAGGCGTTGAATCAACTGTTATTTCAGTGCTTGAAGATACCCCTATCATTTTGCGTCCAGGCATTGTTACAAAAGAAGATATTGAAAAAGTTTTAAACAAAGAAATCAAGGTTGCAAAAGAAGTGACTGAAGGCGTTAAGGCTGACAGCATTGTTCGTTCTCCGGGAATGAAATATAAACACTATGCCCCAAACGCAAAAGTAACCATTGTGAAAGGCTCACTTGAAAACTTTGTTAAATTTGTTGAACTTAACAAAAAAGAAAACACTCTTGTTATGTGCTTTGACGGCGAAGAAAAACTTATGCCTGTTTCAGCAATTTCTTATGGCAACATTAACGACCCAAAATCACAAGCCCACAACTTGTTTGCCGTGCTTCGTGAACTTGACAAAGAAAACGCAAAGCAAGTGTTTGTGAGATGCCCTGAAACCACAGGCGTGTCACTTGCTGTTTATAACAGATTAATTCGTTCTGCAGGTTTCAACATTATTGAAGTTTAAGACACCATTTTCGGTGTCTTTTTTGTTGTTGCAATTCAAATTAAAGTGGTGTAAAATAGAAATATGGTAAATGTAAAAATGTTAGAAAAATCAATCGCGGTAATTGGACCAAAACAAGTTGGAAAAACTTTTGTGTGCGAAAATCTCGCAAAAGAAAAAGGTATGCCTGATTTTGTTTTGAGCAGTGATCTGCTCACAAATTTAATTGTTTTTGACATGGCTGGCAGATGGCATGATCTTGTTGAAACCACTGAACTTAAAGAAGTTGGCGAACTTTATAAAAAAACTTTTGATTTTAAAGAACTTGCACCAATCGTGCAAAGAATTTCAAACTGCAACTATGCAAAATCACTAACCCCAAAAGCCAAAAAGATTGCAATGAGTTATTGGAAATCTCGCCTTTTGGAAGACGCTGCCGAAATGCTTAAATCACCTTTTGTTTTAGACGCTGGCGCAGATGTTGGCGCGGTTTATGACCTTACCGATGAAGAGGCTTTAAATGTTTCGCAAGAACTTTATTTGCCTTATGACATGGTTGAATCAAGACTTTCAAGTTTCGTTAAAAAGTTTGGAATGGTGGTTTATTTAAAACCAGGAAAAACTTATGCATCACTTGACGGCAGAGCAAGAGATTTTGAGAACTCACTTTACCTTGAAAGCGGCAAATCTTATCAACCTTACGCAACTTACACCATTGATTGCGACACTCTTTATGCCACAGACAAACCAAAAGAAATCACTGTGAAAAAAGCCACAAAAGACATCGCAAGCACATTCATTCCACAAACCTTTGGAGAGTAAAAAAAACGCACTGAATTTCAGTGCGTTTTTATTATGACATAGTTATTTGTTTATTTTTTGACTTAAAACTCGCAGTTGTTAGGAGTTCTTGGGAACAACTCTACATCTCTAATATTGCTCATACCTGTCACATACATAACAAGTCTTTCAAAGCCGATGCCAAAACCAGAGTGTTCAACGCTTCCAAACTTGCGAAGGTTGAGATACCACCAATAATCTTCTTGTTTAAGCCCAAGTTCGTTCATTCTATTTACAAGTTTGTCATAGTCTGTTTCTCTTTGGCTTCCACCAGTAAGTTCACCAATTCCAGGAACAAGACAGTCAACAGCAGAAACAGTTTTTCCGCCTTCGTCTTGCTTCATATAGAATGCTTTGATTTCTTTTGGATAGTTGGTCACAAACACAGGCTTTCCAAACACAACTTCGCTTAAATATCTTTCATGTTCAGTTGCAATATCACAGCCCCATTCAACTTTGAACTCAAAATTATCATTATTCTTTTTAAGTTCTTCAATTGCGTCAGTGTAAGTGATTCTGCCAAACTCAGAATTCACAATAAGTTCAAGTCTTTCAATCAAACCATTGTCAATGTTTTTGTTGCAAAATTCAAGTTCTGGTCTGCAATTTTCAAGAAGATAATTAATGACATATTTAATCATCTTTTCTTCTAAATCCATAAGCCCGTTAAGGTCACAGAACGCAATTTCAGGTTCCATCATCCAGAACTCGTTTGCGTGTCTGGTTGTGTTGCTGTTTTCAGCCCTAAAGGTTGGTCCAAAAGTATAAATTTTGCCAAATGCCATAGCAAATGCTTCACCTTCAAGTTGACCGGTTGGTGTTAAGAAAACTTTGCCACCAAAAAGTTCATCTTCTGGTTTTAAGTTTGCATTTTTTGCGTAAATATCTTGTGTTGAAACGCGGAAAAGTTGGCTTCCACCCTCACAGTCTGATTTTGTTAAAATTGGAGTGTGAACATAAACAAAGCCTTCTTTATGCATAAATTCGTGAATGGCATAAGAGCATTCACTTCTAATTCTAAACACTGCTGAATATGTGTTTGTTCTTGGTCTTAAATATGCTTGTTCTCTCAAAAATTCAAGAGTCATTTTCTTCTTTTGAAGTGGATATTCACTGTCTGTTGCTGACAAAATGTTAACAGCAGTTGCTTGAACTTCAAATGGTTGACGAGCCTCTGGTGTTAAAATTAAAGTTCCCTCTGCTGTCACACTTGAACCAGTGTTGAGTTTTGAAACTTCATCAAAGTTTGAAATTTTGTCTGCATCAAAAACAACTTGAATGCCCTTAAAGCAAGAACCGTCATTAAGGTCAATAAAACCAAAAGACTTTCCGCCTCTTGCTGACTTAACCCAACCAGCAAGTTTAACAGTTTTGCCTTCAAATTCGGCTGGATTATCATAAATCTTTTTAATATCTAATTTTTCCATAAAAACCTCTAAATTAAAGATAAATTCATTATAACACAATATTTAAAATTTTCAATAAAAGATTGACTAAAAACAAAAAAATCACCACATTTTGTGATGATTTTTTAATTTTATCTAACTTTATTGCGTCTATGTTTTCTTGTTGCAAACCAATAAATAACAATGAATGCAACAATAATTCCACCAACAATCACATACCATGAATAATCTTCAACGGTAACAACAACATAAATGTCATCGCCTGTTTCTTCAAGTGGTGTGCTTAAAATAAGTTTTTGGAACTTTTTAAGTTTAACCATATCTTCAGTCACACCAACAGGTTTTTCACCATAGTCTACACGCTCTTGCACAACTTCACCATTAGGAAGTGTGTAATAAACATAATAGTAACCAGTGAGAA
>JAFQBZ010000056.1 GCA_017399515.1 Clostridia bacterium
GTGAGAGGATGCAGTGTTTTTAATTTATCAGAAATTGCTTATGCAATTTTAGAAACAAATGGAAATATGTGTGTTATAAAGAAATCTGAAAGTGAACCAGCAACCAGAAGTGATTTAAAAGTCAAAGTCGGTCAAAATGCTTTACCAGTGAACATCATTATGGACGGGAAGTTGATGATTGAAAATGTCAAGATGACAGGAATATCGTCAGCCGAAATTAATGAATGTTTAGATAAAGCAAAGATTAAAAAGATTGAAGATGTGCTGATTCTTACCATTGATAACAATGGTGAAGTGTTTATTCAAGAAAAACAAGCAGAAAAATGTTTTTCTTTCAGCATTAGTTTTTCAGGTGGTGACAGATGGTAAAGAAGTGGATAATTATGATTTCTCTTATTATTGTTTTAATTGTTGGCTGCATTTTAGAATCAACTTATGTTAATAATTCTTTTGATAATTTGATTGAAAGATTGGAAACTTTTCAAATTAAACTTGATAAAAATAAAGAAAATATTGACTTAGATGATAATATTTTAGAATCAAAGCAAATTCATAATGAGTGGCATGAAAGAGTTGATTTGCTTAAATGTTTAATTTGGCACACCGGCATTAAAGATATTGAAGTTGGACTTGCAAGAATTTCAATTTATATTGAAGAAAATGATTATACTGAAGCGTCTGCTGAAATATCTTCACTTGTTGATTATTTAAAGCATTATTCAAGTGATTTTGATATTTCTTGTGAAAACATATTTTAAATATGTGCTAAATTTGATTTTTTATGTTTTCTAATTAATAGCATTTTGATGTCTGCAATATTGAAAATATATATTAGCAAGAACATGGAAATCATTGTTAATGCAGCGCCTGTGAATAATGCTATAATAAAGTAATTTGAAAGCAGTGAGTAAGTTGAATAACCAATTAGTGCAGAAAAAATTGAAATGGTTAACATTTTAAAAATTATTTTAAGAAATTCGAAAGAAACAATATTTCTTTTCTTGAGCATAAATAAATTCATTACTGAAGCAGTTATAGACATTGATAAGTAACCAACAATTAGTGCGTAAGTTCCTAAAAATTTTGGAAGAAAAATAATTGAAATAATTAAAAGAGACGAAGATATAGAATAATTTTTAAGAGATTTTAATTCTAGACCAATAGCATTTAATATGCTTGAAGTTATTTGTGATAAACCCATAGGAATCATCATTATTGAAGCAGTGGTTAAATATAATCCTGCTTTTTCATTTCCAAAAATAAATTTACAGATTGGTATTCCGAGTGACAAATAAAGTGGCAAAAGCAAAGTGCTAAAAATTATTGTTGTTTTTATAGAAAAATTAATCTTACTTTTTAATGCAGTTCTGTTTTTAGGTTCTTGATTATCTATATTGTTTGATTGTTCGCTAATTGAAGGAATGATTGTTACGGCGAGTGAACTGATTAAAGTTGAAGGAATCATAATAAGAGGAAAAGTCATTCCCATAATGATTCCAAATTCTGAAAGGGCTTCACTTGATGAATAGCCGTAAGTCATTAATCTTATCGGTATGATTATTGCGATTATTGAAGAAACGATTGATGAAACAGTTCTAACTGCAGTTATCGGGGTGCTTGTTTTTAAAAGTTTTTTAAATTCAAACTTTGGGTTTTCAAGTTTTCCACCGCGTTTAAAATAAATTATTGCAACATGAATTGATGAAATTATACAAGCAATACTTAATGACAATGCTGTTTTGTTTGTGAGTGACATATCTAAAAATGTTGTTTCAAACAGCAAAATTATAATGATTATTCTTGTGATTTGTTCTAAAAATTCGGTAAAACTTATTTGAAAAAATTGTTGTTCTCCCCAAAGTGCACCACGAAGAACTTCATAGATTGAACTAAATATTAATGCAGGAAGAAGAATTAATATCATTTCAGCAGATTCACTTGAAGTGAAGATTACATTCATTAAGCCTGGGCAGAGAATAACAATAAGTGAAACGATTAAACAGATTATTCCTGTTAAAATTAATCCAGATGAAACTATTGAGCCAATGGCTTTTTTATTGTTTTGCCCATGATAATAAGAAATATTTCTTGAAAGAACAACAGGGATTCCGCTTGAAACAAGTGTCATAAAAACTGCAAAAATGCTCATTGCAACTTGATAACTTCCAAGAAGTTCGGTGGAGAGTTTTCTTGATAAATAAATTTTTAATAAAAAACCCATAGCACGCGTTGCTACAGAAAAAAAGGTGACACAAAACATTGCTTTAAATAACTTATTCATATTTAAAGATTATGATTTAAAATTATATGATATTATTATTTTCAAAAAAACATTAGACCGACTTTGACCTATAAATGCAGAAAAATTTGGATTTGTTGGGATTGGGTGAGTATTATTTTGCAGATTAATGGAAACAAATGTTGAATAATTGTAAAAAATCTAATAATTTTTCTTATTTTATTGTGATATTAAATTTGATGTTATATAATAGTAGCAGGAGATTATTATGTTTACAGTTAGAAGAATTACTAAAAGAAGAGATTACAAAAAGTTTGTTAGATTTCCAACAAAACTTTATAAAGATGAACCAAATTATATTCCTCCAATGGAATCTGATGAATATAAAATGACAACAAAGAAAAATGCGCATTATAAAGAATGTGACCAAGCATATTTTTTAGCAGAACAAGATGGCAAGGTTGTTGGTAGAATTGCTTGCGTTGTTATGCATAAATTTAATGAAAAGAATAAATGTAAATATGCGAGATTCACAAGATTTGATGTTATTGAAAATGAAGAAATTGCACACGCACTTTTGCAAAATGCTATTGATTGGGCAAA
>JAFQBZ010000057.1 GCA_017399515.1 Clostridia bacterium
GATGAATATAGAAAATATATTGAAAAAGACCCAGCACTTGAACGCCGTTTTCAACTGGTTATGGTTAACGAACCAACTGTTGAAGACACAATCACCATTCTTCGTGGGCTTAAAGAGAGATATGAAGTGTTCCACGGTGTGAAAATTGCTGACAGTGCACTTGTTTCGGCTGCAACACTTTCAAACAGATATATAACTGACAGATTTTTGCCAGACAAGGCAATCGACCTTGTTGATGAAGCCTGTGCAAGCATTAAAACTGAAATTGATTCAATGCCAACTGAAATGGATGAAATAAACAGAAAGATAATTGGGCTTCAAATTGAAGAAGCAGCACTCAAACGCGAAACTGACGATATTTCAAAAGCAAGGCTTGAAAAGATTAGAAAAGAACTTTCTTTGCAAAAAGAAAAATATGATGCAATGACTGCAAAGTGGCAAAATGAAAAGAATGCAATTGAAAACATCAATAAACTTAAAGAACAACTTGAACAGGTAAAAGCCGATATTGAGCACGCAAAGAAAGAGTATGACTTAAACAGAGCGGCAGAACTTCAATATAGCAAACTTCCAAGCCTTCAAAAAGAACTTGAAAAAGAAGAAAAGGTTTACGAAGAAAGCAAAACAAATAAACTTCTTCGAAATAAAGTGACTGATGAAGAAATTTCAAAAATTGTGTCTAGGTGGACAGGTATTCCTGTTTCAAAACTCACTGAAGGTGAAAGAGAAAAAATTGTAAGGCTTGATGAAATTTTGCATCAAAGAGTTATTGGTCAAAACATTGCAGTTGAAAAAGTTGCAGAAGCAATCTTAAGGGCAAGGGCAGGGATTTCTGACCCTAACAGACCTGTGGGTTCATTCTTGTTTTTAGGACCAACCGGTGTTGGAAAAACAGAACTTTCAAAAGCACTTGCAGAAGCACTTTTTGATGATGAGAAAAACATTGTTCGAATTGATATGAGTGAATATATGGAAAAGTTCTCTGTTTCAAGACTTATTGGTGCGCCTCCTGGATATGTTGGCTATGATGAAGGTGGAGAACTTACTGAAGCAGTTCGAAGAAAACCTTATTCAGTTGTTTTGTTTGATGAAATTGAAAAAGCACACCCAGATGTGTTTAATATTCTTCTTCAAGTTTTAGATGACGGAAGAATCACTGACAGTCAGGGAAGAACAGTTGACTTTAAAAACACAATCATCATTTTAACATCAAATCTTGGTGCAAATGTGATTTTAGATGGCATTCAAGAAAACGGAACAATTTCTGCTGAAGCAACAAATGAAGTGCATAAAATTTCGAAGCAATCATTTAGACCAGAATTCTTAAACAGGCTTGATGAAATTGTTATGTTTGAGCCACTTTCAAAAGCAAACATTAGGGGAATTGTTGACCTTATTTTAAAAGGTCTTTCAAAGCGTCTTGAAGACAAACAATTAAAACTTATTGTAACCGAAAAGGCGAAAGATGAGATTATTGAGCAGGGTTATGATGTTGCATTTGGTGCAAGACCACTAAAAAGATTTATTCAACATCAAATTGAAACACTTCTTGCTAAAACCATTCTCTCTAATGGTGTTATGCCAAACATAACACTTGAAATTGACAGCGTTCAAGGTGAATTTGTTGTGAATATCAAAAAATAAGTTCAGGGCGTTTTGCCCTGACTTTTTTTGTTGATTAGTTGAAAGATTTATGGTAAAATTTGAGTATGATTTATTTTATTAGACACGGTGAAACCGATTATAACAAAGAGCATAGATATCAAGGTCATCTTGATATTCCATTAAATGAGGTGGGAATAAAACAAGCAGAAAATGCAAGAGATGAACTTGCAGGTTTTGTGTTTGATGAGATTTATTCATCACCACTATCAAGGGCAAAAAAGACCGCTGAAATTATAAATGAAAAGCAGGGTGCTGTGCTTGTTTTAGATGACAGACTTAAAGAGATTTATGGTGGAACAAGTCAAGGTCAGCGTTTAAGTGATTGGACTGAAGATGAAATTAAAGACCTTCACGAAAACCCTAAAAAATTTGGAGCCGAATCTTCGGCTGCACTTTGTGCAAGAGTTGAAGAATTTTTTAAAGAAATTGAAGACAGTGATAAAAACATTTTGATTGTTGCACATGGTGGTGTTTACCGTGCGTTATATCGTTATTTGAATGGTATTGATGAATATCATTTTGAAATGAAGGGCATAAAGAATGCGACAGCAGTGTTTTTGAAATAGTTTTAAAGGAATGGTATGGAAATTTTAGAAGTTGTTGCAACAGCGCATAATGGAATTTTAAATCAAAAGACTTATGTGCTGGTAAAAGGCAAGAATGCGATTATTATTGATGCAGGTGCTGAACTTGAAGATGTGAAAAAAGTGGTTCAAAACAAAAAGGTTTTGGCAGTGCTTATCACACACTGTCATTTCGACCATATTTGGTGCATTGAAGATTACATTAAAGAGTGGGATATGCCGGTTTATATTTCTAGTGGAGCAGAAGAAAAGTTTTTAGATTCAAACAAGAATTGTTCAAATATTATTCGTGATAGAAAAACCTTTAATGTGAATCAAGACAATATTAAGTTTTTTGAAGATAAACTTAACATTGGAAAATTTGAAATTGAAGTGATAAAAACACCGGGGCATTCGGCAGATTCAGTTTCGTTTTTAATTGAAAAGAGTTTGTTTCCTGGTGATTTGGTGCTTGGTGGAAGCATCGGCAGAACCGACCTTTATGATAGTGATGACAGAGATATGTGGGATAGTTTGGAAAAACTTGAAAAAATCGATTTTGAAATGGCGTATCCTGGGCATTATGAACCAATGACAAAACAGGAAACACTTAAGTGTTTTAAATATGATTTTATTTAACTTTTTCATAAATTTTTGATTTCAAGAATAAACTTGATTGAGGAAATTTATGAAGAAGTTTTTTTATTTGTTTTTAACAATTATTATTGCAGTGTTTTCTTGCGTTTCGTTTACCGGTTGCAAGAAAAGTGAAATTGATAAAATTTCAAAAAACTTAACAACTTATGCAATTTCTGTCGAATTGAACGATGATATGATGATTTCAGGGGCAGAAACGATTGATTATGTTAACGACACAGGTGCAGATCTTGAGTTTTTGTGTTTGCACCTTTATCCGCGTGCATTTAGAAAAGATGCAAGCATAAAGCCTTACACAGCACTAAACATGGCAACTTGCTTTCCAAATGGTGTTTCTTATGGCGATTTAGAAGTGAAATCGGTTTCGGTTGATGGAGAGAAAAAAGAGTTTTTATATGCTGGAGAAGATGAAGATATTTTAAAAATTATCTTTGGTTTTGTGTTAAAAAATGAGCATAGGGCAAAAATTGAAATTGGGTTTGATTTGACCATTCCTAATTCAACTCACAGATTTGGTTATTTTGAAAACAATATCAATTTGGGGAATTTTTATCCGGTGGTGTGCAATTTTGAAAATGGTGAGTTTGATTTGACGCCTTATTATTCGACAGGTGACCCTTTTTGCTCAAAAATTGCAAACTATGAAGTGAATTTTGTTTATTCAAAATTGTTTAAGTTGTTTTCAACAGGTGAGATTTCAACTGAAGAAAAAGATGGCAAGTTTTGTTCAACAATTTCAGCCAAAGCAGTTCGTGATTTTGCAATGTGTTTAACCAGCAAGTCGGCTGAAAAAGAAGAAATGGTTGGGCAAACGAAAGTGGTGTATGCTGGATATGAAACAGATGAAAATATTTCAGCGTGTTTAGAAGTTGCAAAAGATTCACTTTCTTACTTTAACAGTGCCTTTGGAAAGTATCCTTATTCAACGCTTACAGTGGTTAAAACGCCGTTTTTGTTTGGGGGAATGGAGTATCCTGGAATTGTGTTTATTGCAGACTCAATTAAAGATGAAACTGAGTTTAAAAAAGTGATTGTTCACGAAATTGCGCACCAATGGTGGTATTCAGTGGTGGGTAACAATGAAACAAAAGAAGCGTGGCTTGATGAGTCGCTTGCGGAATATTCAACAGCATTATTTTTTGGAGATAATGAAAAATATGGCGTGAGTTATGATGAAATGGTGCAAAGTGCACTTGACAGTTATCTGTTATATGTTGATGTGATTTCAACCATTCGTGGTGATGTTAACACAAAAATGAACCTTGCAGTGTTTGAATATAAAAATGATTATGAATATTCATATATGGTGTATGTTAAGGGTGTGATTATGTTTGATTCACTAAAAGATGCGGTTGGAAAACAAAAGATTTTAGCGGGGCTCAAGAAATATTACAAAGACAATAAATTTAAAATCGCGACAAAAAGTGATTTTTATAAGGCTTTTGAATCGGCGTGTCATAAAGATTTAGAGAATTTCTTTGAGGGCTATTTGAATGGAACAGCCATAATATCCAAAATAAGTTAAAATGTTTAAGTTATGGTTGTGAGAGTTTGTTTTTTGTGCTAAAATAGGTTTGCTAGGAGATTTTTATGCGAATTGTTAATTTGGCATCAGGAAGCAAAGGAAATTCAACATTTATTGCATTTGGCGAAACGAAAATCTTGATAGATGCAGGCTTAACTGAAAAGAAACTTGCTGAAACGCTGCTTGAGATAAATGAGAACCTTGCAAACATTCAAGGTGTGCTTATAACTCATGAACATATTGACCACATAAGGGCAATTAAAACACTTGCAAAAAAATATGATATGGTGTTTTATGTTCACAAGAAACTTGCGGAAAGCAGTGCGTTTCAAGATATTGAGTTTAAAGAAGGCAAACTTTTTAAGTTTGAAAACACAGAATTTTCTGTGGGTGATTTTGAAATTAAGCCTTTTGAAACATCGCACGATGCAGTTAGACCGGTTGGTTTCGTGGTTAAAGTTTTTGGAAACAAGGCAAAGGCTGGGTTTGTGACCGACCTTGGTGTGGTTTCGGAAACGGTGAAAAGAGAACTTCAAGGCTCAAAAATTGTGTTTATTGAGTCTAATTATGATGAAGCAATGTTAATGGGTGGGAGTTATCCTAAAATTGTGAGAGAGAGAATTAAAGGTGAGTTTGGGCATCTTTCAAATGAGCAGTCACTTGAACTTGCAAAGTTTTTATTTGAAATGGGAACAAAGTGTTTTGTGTTGTCACATATTTCTGAAAATAACAACACTCCTGAACTTGCACTTGTGAACTATATTGATTATTTTGAAAGTCAGGGTTATGTTCTTGACAAAGATGTTTTTATTAGATTATCATTTCAAAATAAACACGGAAATAATTTTAATGTGAAAGAGGATGAATAATGGAAAATCAGTTGCTTAATGAAAAGAGAAAATCGTTTGGGCTTTATGAAGCAGCACTTGCAACAATTTTGTTTATTGTTTTTAACATTGGCTTTATGTTTTTGTTCAGAGCAATTCCTGTGTCAGCAAGACAGAGTGGCTCAGTGTTTTATTATATTGCGTCATTTTTGATTGAAGCACTTTTTGGCGTTGCTGCTTATGTTGTTGCGGTTTCAAGAAAAGTTGATTTTGTTAAAGGTATCGGTGCAAACAAAAAAATTAACGGAAATATTGTTTTTTACAGTGTTTTAATTTCATTTGCTTGCCTTATCTTTTTTGGAAATTTAACAAATGTATTCATTGAATTTTTGGGGATTTGTGGTTATTCATCAATTCTTGGAAGTTTGGAAATTTCTAACTTTGGAATTTATTTGGTTTATGTTTTAACAGCCTGCATCGCTCCTGCAATTTGCGAAGAGTTTTTGTTTAGAGGGGTTATTGCTTCAGGTCTTAAAGAAAAAGGTTTCAAAGTCGCACTTTTTGCATCATCAATCATTTTCACTTTAATGCACGGAAACCCTGAACAAACAGTTCATCAATTTATTATTGGTTATGTGATTGGTTATGCGTTTTTAAAAACAGGAAATATTTGGATTGGTGTTATTGTTCACTTTGTAAATAACTTCACAGCAGTCACAATGACTTACATTTCAAGTTTTTCAGCAGGGGAAGAAGTTGCGGCTGAAGTTGCAGCAGCAGAGCCTGTGACAGCATCTTCATTTATAATTAGTGTGATTGTTGCTGCTGTTATGGCAATGATTGGTTTCATTATTGTTAAAAAGTTGATTGGTTTGATTTTAATTGAACATAACAAAGTGAATGCTGTTTCAAATGAGAATGCCACCATTAAAGTTGATAATGCTGAAGTTAATGTTGAAATGATGGTTGATGAAATGCTTGTTGAGTTAGACGAAAAGGCTGAAACTGAAAAAACTGAATCAGTTGCAGAAAATGCACAAAACAAAGAAAATGAGAAAGTTCCATTATCAGTGACTTTAATGTTTGTGATTTCAGGGGCATATTTCCTTATTGAGTGGCTTTCTTCACTTCTTACCGGTCTTGGAATGTTTTAATGAATTATAACGATGTTTTAAAAAAGGTAGAAGAATATAAAAAAGAGTTTGAAGTTTTAGAAATTGGTCAAACTTTATTCAAAAGAAAAATATTTGCAGTGGAAAGAAATTTGAATAAAAATTTCGCCACTGCAATTTTTGTTTGTTCAATTCATGCAAGAGAAAACATCACAAGTGATTTAATTTGCAAAATGATTGATGACGGATTGTTTGACGGTGTTAAAGAGTTCAATTTGGCATTTATTATTATGGCAAACCCTGATGGTGTTGAACTTTGCTTTAGTGGGCTTCAAAGTGCGCCTGAAGGTGAGAGAAAAAGGCTTTTTGAAATTAATAACAAATCAGCGAGTTTTTCTCTATGGAAAGCAAATGGAAGGGGCGTTGATTTAAACAATAATTTTGATGCTGATTTTAAAAGAATTGTAAACAGTGAAAGTTTTTCAAGTTCAGGCTTTGCTGGTGAGTTTAAAGAAAGCGAAGAAGAAACCAAGGCGGTGGTGAATTATTTAAAAAAGAAAAATCCTTTTATTGTTTTATGTTATCATTCAAAAGGGGAAGAAATTTATTATAATTATTTTCAAGATGAAGCCTGCTTAAAAAGAGATAAACTTATTGCTGAAAGGTTTTCAAAAAGCACAGGTTATCAAATTAAAAACCCTGAAAAATCAAGTTCGGGTGGGCTGAAAGATTATGTGGTGCAAAAACTTAAAATTCCGGCACTTACGATAGAAGTGGGAAGTGACGAACTTAGTCACCCAATCAAAAAAGAAAGTTTAGAAGATATTTATAAGCGACACAAATCTATTGCAAATGACTTGGAATTTGCTTATAATGTTTTTAGAGAATTTTAAGGAAAATAATTATGGCATACGAAGAAAAATTTATGAAAAAAGCACTTGCTCTTGCAAAAAAGGCATACGAACAAGATGAAGTGCCTGTTGGGGCTGTTATTGTTAAAGATGGAAAGGTTATTGCTTCGGCTTATAACAAAAGAGAATCAAGCCAAGACGCAACAGCACACGCAGAAATTTTGGCAATTAAAAAAGCGTGCAAAAAACTTAATGATTTCAGGCTTCTTGGGGCAGAACTTTATGTGTCACTTGAGCCTTGTGTTATGTGCACAGGGGCAATACTTAATGC
>JAFQBZ010000058.1 GCA_017399515.1 Clostridia bacterium
ATTCTTCTGCCCACTCAAATTCATTTCTATTAAATTCATATTTTACCATAGTTTTCTCCTTATTCTATTGCAATAAAACTTGTATAATGGCTATCTGTTTTAAATATCAAACCATCATTTGAATAAACAAGCCTTGCATTGTTTCTGTATCCACCTTGATAATCAATATCACACTCATACCAAATTCTACCTTCTTTAGTTGGCAATATTCCAAGATTATTTTTAAAAATATCTCCACCCACCATTTTTCCAGGTGCAATTTTATCAAGATTTCCTAATCTTGATTTCCAACCCAAATTTAAGGCTTCTTCTTTTGAAATGTAATATTCTGGCAAGTATCCATAATATTTTAAATAAAAATCAGCACCATTTATTCCTAGTTCCGTTGCTTTTTCAACACTTAAACTTCTAAGCCATTCAAGATAACATTTGCAATTATCATGTTCAGGAAGTTTTGGTTCATTAACATTTGCTTCATAAACTTTATTATTTCTATCATAACAAATACCACAATGTGTTAAAGTTATTCCAAGTTTATATTCTTTCCATTTTGAAGATTTGTTATATTTAGTTGTTTTTTCTTTAATAAAATTTTCTACTGATTCTTTTATATCATCAAATATACTCATATTTTAGCATTTCTCCTTGAATTTAGCAATTATATTAAAATTTTAACACTCAAAAACTGCTAATTCAAGAAAGTGTGCCACAAATAAAATTTGAATCCAAGTTATTAGGTTCGATTTGAAATATTGGTGGACCTTCGGGGGTTCGTAAGAAGCATAGCGACGGAATAGCGAAAACTTGTTTTGAGCGTCACACATTTCGAACTGCGCCCGAAGGGATTGCATGAAAAAAAGACCTTTCGGTCTTTTGTGATTTGGTGGACCTTCGGGGGTTCGAACCCCGGACAATCCGATTAAGAGTCGGGCGCTCTACCAGCTGAGCTAAAGGTCCATTTCTATAAACAACATACTTATTATATCACACATCTTGAAAAAATCAACTAAATTTTAAAAATTTATTAAAAAAAGTATTTTGATGCTTGTTTATGATTTAAAATATTAAAATATAAAAGTTTTTTCTAAATAAGTTGAAAGTTGAGGTTTTAAATGATATAATGATTTTGTATTTTTGGAGATCTATATGAGAAATTTAAGAAACGCAAAACTTAATAGTTGTTGTTTTGAAGCAAATTCATTGCTTAAGTTTTCTTATGTAAACTTAAAACTTAATAATGTTAAGCGAATGTGCCCGGTGCAGGGACGAAATATTTAGAATTATTATTCATTCATTAAACATTATTAAATTATTAGGAGAAAGAAATGGCAGAAAAATTTTATATTACCACACCGATTTATTATCCAAGCAGAAAATTTACTCTTGGAAATTGTTACACAACTGTTATTTGTGATGCAGTTGCAAGATTTAATAAACTTTTAGGCAAAGAAGTATTCTTCATGACAGGAACAGATGAGCATGGTCAAAAAATTGCTCAAGCAGCAAAAAATGCTGGTAAAACTGAAATGGAATATCTTGATGAAATGATTGCTGATGCAAAAGACCTTTGGAAACTTTTGAAAGTTGATTATGATAAATTTATTAGAACAACTGATGATTATCATGTTTCAGCAGTTCAAAAAATCTTTAAAGAACTTTATGATAAGGGCTATATTTACAAGTCATCTTATAAAGGTAAATATTGCGTTCCATGTGAATCATTCTGGACAGAATCACAACTTGTTGATGGAAAGTGTCCTGATTGTCACAGAGATGTTATTGATCAAGAAGAAGAATCATATTTCTTCAAACTTTCAGAATTTGGGGATAGATTATTAGAGTTATATAAAAATAACCCAGAATTTTTACAACCACAATCAAGAATCAACGAAATGGTAAACAACTTCATTAAACCTGGTCTTGATGATCTTTGTGTTTCAAGAACAAGTGTTAAATGGGGTGTTCCTGTTGATTTTGATTCAAAACACACAGTTTATGTTTGGATTGATGCTCTCACAACCTATATCACAGGTCTTGGCTATGGCAGTGAAGATGATTCACTTTTCAAGAAATTCTGGCCTGCAGATGTTCATGTTATTGGAAAGGAAATTGTTCGTTTCCACGCGATCATTTGGCCAGCAATTTTAATGGCACTTGACATTCCGCTTCCAAAGCGTGTGTTTGGTCATGGTTGGCTTCTTTTTGGTGGTGACAAACTTTCAAAGAGTAAAACAGTGAACAGTGTTGAATGTGTTGACCCAAGAATTTTGGCACCAAGATATACACCAGATGCTGTTAGATATATCTTACTTCGTGAAATTCCATTTGGTTCAGATGGTAACTATTCAACCGAATTGTTCTTAGAAAGAATTAACAGCGATCTCGCAAATAACTATGGAAACTTAGTTTCAAGAACATTCTCAATGCTTAAAAAGTATTGTGCAAGTGTGATTCCTGAAGCGAAAGATGACGAACCAATTGATGATGATTTAAAACAAACAGTCTTTAAATCTATTCAAGATGCTAAAAAATACATTGAAACAAATTTTGATGTTTCAAAAGCACTTGCTAGTATTTTTGATATTTTCTCAAAAGCAAATAAATACATTGAAGTGACTGAACCTTATCGCTTAGCAAAAGATGAAGATAAGAAAAACAGACTTGGAACAGTTCTTCGCAACTTGCTTGAAGCAATAAGAATTGGAACAATTCTTTTATCAGCATTCCTTCCAGATTGTGCTAAAAAGGTTGCAGATGCTCTTCATATTGAAAAATATGATTATGATGAAACAAAAGAATATTACAACTTAAAAGCAGGTGACACTGTTGAAGAACTTGGAATATTATTCCCAAGACTTGATATTCAAAAAGAACTTGAAGAACTTGCTAAAATTGAAGAATCAAAAAATAATTAATCTATAAAAAATTAAAAGCATTGTGGTTTTCACAATGCTTTTTTTGTATGAATAAAATATAGAAAGGTGGTGATGAAAATATCAATTTTAGAAGTAAATTTAAGTGCAATAAAAAATAATTTAGCAAATGTTAGAAAATTATTAAAACATAACCAAAGATTGTGTATTGTTGCAAAAGCGAATTGTTATGGTTTGGGTGCGAAAGAGGTATGCAAAAAATTAAATAAATTTGCTGATTATTTTGCAGTTTCTTCGGCGAAAGAATTTTATGAAATTAGAAAAGTTGTTGATAGACCAATTGTGATTTTAGACCCTGTTTATAAGGGGTTAAAACGATTGATAAAATCAGGTGCAGAAATCACAATTTCAAATTTTGAATCATTAAGTGTTTTGCTTGAAGAAATTGAATTTTTAAATGAAATAGTTAAGGTTCATATTGCAATCAACACAGGAATGAATCGCTTTGGTTTTAAAACAAAAACAGATATATTTGACGCAATAACAATTTTAAAAAAATCGCAAAAAATTACAATAATTGGTGTATTTTCGCATTATTATGATGTAAATAACGAAAAATTTGCAAATTTGCAATATGGTAAGTTTTTAAAAATAAAAAAATTCTGCGAAGAAAAATTTGGATTAAATTCTATTTATCACTTGGCAAACTCTGATGGCATCACATTAAAAAATGGGTTTGATATGGTTAGGGCAGGAATGGTTCTCTATACCGACAAAAGTTATCAAACAATAACATTAAAAAGTAAAATTTTAGATATACAAAATTTATCAAAAAATGAAACTGCTGGTTACTCGGCAGTGTTTGTTGCAAAAGAGCAAAAACGACTTGCAATTGTGGGCATTGGTTATGGCGATGGAATTATGCGAAATATAGTTAAAAATGGTTATGTTTTAATAAATGGTAAGTATGCAAAAATTGTCGCGATTTGCATGGATACAATGCTGGTTGATATAACAAAAATTGATGCTAAAATTTGTGATGATGTTGTGCTTATTGGAAGAAGCAAAAATAAACAAATTTTTATTTGTGATATGGCTTCTTGGTGTGATACAATAGATTATGAAATTATTGTTCGGCTTTCAAATCGAATTGAAAGAAACTATGTATCATAAAAAGGTGAACTTATGCAAATAATAACAGGTAAATACAGGGCAAGAAAACTTCAGGCAGTTGACTCAACTGAAACAAGACCAACACTTGCAAGAGTTAAAGAATCAATTTTTAATTTAATTTTTGATGAAATTGCAGGCAGTGTTGTGCTTGATCTTTTTGCTGGAAGTGGTGCATTTGGTGCAGAGTGCATTTCAAGGTCTGCTGAAAAAGTTTATTTTGTTGACGCCGCTGAAAAGGCGATAAAAACCATTAAAATTAACACTAAAAATATGGTTGAAGATTTTGAAGTTATAAAAAGTGATTATTTATCTGCACTTGATGATTTTAAGAAAAAGGGTGTTAAATTTGATCTTGTTTATTTAGACCCACCATATAAAAGTGATTATGCAATGAAATCACTTGAAAAACTTGCTGAATATGAACTTTTAAATGATGATGCAACCATTGTTGTTGAACACGAATTTCAAAATGACTTGCAAAACTTAAATGAATGTTATATAATAAAGAAGTCAAAGAAGTATGGAATTGCTTTTGTTGATGTTTTAAAATATTCTAGATAGGTTAGTAGAGAAGGAAATAACTATGGATATTGTTCAAATTATTAGTGAACTTGAACAAGAGTTTGTTAACTCAAAGAACTTTTTATGGAGCAAAAAAACTCTTGTGAACATGGATAAGTGTGCTTCACTTATTGCTGAAATTAAGGCAAACTTGCCAACAGCAATTCAAGAGGCAACTTATGTGCTCTCTAAAAAAGAACAAATTATGAATAATGCGCAAGCAGAAGCAAAGAAAACTCTTGCAGAAGCAGAATATCGTGCTGAACAATTAGTTAGCACATCTGAAATCTTTAAAAAGAGTGAACAGGCTGCTCAAGAAATGATTGATAAAGCCAACAAAAAATGTGCTCAACTTTATGCCGTTACAAAAGAAAATGTTGACAAAATGCTTCGCTCAGTTGAAATGTATTTAGATCAAAACTTAAATGTTGTTAGAAGAAATCGTGATGAACTTGACAAGACAATTCGAAACATTTATATGGTTGCTTTAGATGATGACGAAGAATAGGGCACAAATAATCATAGAAAAAACACAATGCACACACTTTGAAAAAATGAAGTTGTGTGCTTTTATTTTGGCTTCTTTTAAAAATGCCATTGATTGCATTATAATTGAGAGCCCACTGAAAGATACAATTCCTGTTGCAAGAATGAGTGATGATTGTGTGGGTGAAATCGACAAAACTTTAGCACCTCTTGTGACTTCTAAAATGCCATAAGTAAAGCCTGATGATTCGAAAGAATTAAAACCAAACATGTCAAATAGTTTTGAAATAATAACATTTAAAAGGTTGAAAATTTTAAGCATTGTTAAAATTTCACCAAGCAGATAAAAAATTGTGATGTAAGCACCAACAATAAAGAGAGAGTTTATGGTTTCATTTATGCACTTTGAAAGAATGTTTGTGTTATTAAATGTTTGTAATGGTTTTTGAATTATAACTATTTTGTTTGAATTTTTATGTTTTTTCTTTGTTAAAATGTGATAAATTATTCCCATTAAAATGCTTGATATAATGTGAGAAGCATATAAAATTAAGCCAAATTTATAATTTTTAAACATTGTAACGCCAATAGTACCAATAATAAAAATAGGACCAGATGTTGTGCAAAAAATTGACATTTTTTTTGCTTCAATCTCACTTATTTGACCCTTTAAATAAAGGTCTGTTATAATTTTTGCTCCAATTGGATATCCGGACAGAATGCTCATTAAAAAAGCGTAAATTGAAACGCCTGGAGTTCCAAAAAGTTTATATGAAAGTTTATCAAATTTTTGGCAGGTTTTAAAAATTAATCCAATTTCAGTCAAGAGTTTTGTGAGAAGCATAAAAGGAAATAGTCCTGGCAAAACATTAAAGAAAAAAAGTTTCAAGCCTGATACCGTTCCTGAGGTGAATTTTTCAGGGTTTGAGATTATAATAGAAATAATTACAAAAACAATTAGCGTTAAAATTGAATCAATAAAATTTTTAGAAAAAATAATTTTTTTTCGTTTTTGATTTTTTTTGTTTGTTGTCATAGTTAAATATATGATAATATTTATGTGTATATTATGAGGTGAAAAATATGATTGGAGAATATAGATTTTTTCAAGATTTTTATGACGGTCAAATTGTGAAACCTGAAACAGAAAGATACAAACTTTTTAAACTTGTGTTATTTTCATGTTTTTCGGCAGTTGGCTTGTTTTTAGTGCTTGCAGATTTTTGCAGCCCTTTGGCTTTTGTTTTGCTTGAACTTGGCATGCTTTGGAATATTTATTCTAACATTGATAAAAAAGTATCACTTATTTTGTGTGTGCTTGTGGGTGTGTTATATTTTGTTTTTGCATTAAAATATAAAGTTTATTCAAATGCACTTATTTACATTGGTTGTTACATTCCACTTCAACTTATGGCATTATCGAAAGATTATAGCGAGGGCAGTTTTGTTCAAATTAGAAAGAAAATAACTGATTATAACAAGATTTTGTTTGTTATGTTCTTTGTTGCAATTTTAGTTACTTTGTCGCTTTTCAGTTTTGCTGTTGATGGTGAATATCCAATTTTAGATGGTTTGTCTGCTTCACTTTTGGTTTGTTCAGCACTTCTTAGAAATGAAAGATATTTTGAATATTACATCTTTAGAATTTTTGCACTCATCTTCACAATTTTCTTGTGGGCGTCAGTAAGTGAAAAGTTTGGCTTTGAGGGAAGTCTTTGTGTTATTTGTATGTATTTGTCTTATTTAACATTTGACATTGTTACATATTTCTATCAACACAATACTTATGTGAATCAATATATGATTCAAGAAGAAAAATTTAATCAAATTGTAAATCAACAATTAATAGAAGAAAAACTTGGGGTTTATCAAAAAGTTACAGAAGAAGCATCTCAAGTTGAAGCAGTAGAAAAGCAAAAGTTAAAAGAAACAAAAACTAAAAAAACAAATAAAAAATAGGAACTATAAAAACATAGTTCCTATTTTTTTGTCTTCATTATTTTTGTGAAATAAAATTGTGTTATAAATATTGCTTGCATTAAGGTCAATTTGAATGGTTTGTTTTTGAATAGTGGTTAAGTTGTTATAATCTTTGTTTGTTGAAATAAGTGAAATTTTATTTTTATTATAGTTTTTTAATAAATCAATATTTTGTTTTTTTATTGCAATAACTTTAACTGCTGGTTTTGATGAAATAGCATTCTTAACAGCAGTTTTTGTTATGCCGAGAAGTGGGTATAAAAGAAGTTTATTGACTCGTGGCAGGCGATATCTTGGGGTTGCAACATTGTTTTTAATCTCATCTAAAGTTGAAAACTTATCAGCCATTTCTTTGATTCGATATTCAATGCCTTCGCTGTAATCATAAATCTTTTCAAGATCTTTGGCAGGGGTTGTTCTAATTTTTAAAATTTCTAAAATTTCAAGCATTGTTTGTTGTGAAACATCAAAAACTTCTTCAATTTTTACATTTTTAGGCAAAAATTTTGAGTACTCTTTATTTGAAACAATTAAATTTCTTATTGAACTTGCTGATAAAAAGTTTCCGGCAGGAGTGTTTGATTCATAGCCGTCATCACATCTGTTTATTGCAACAACTTCAATGTCTGCATTTTGTTTTAAAATTGCTGTTAAATATTCAACAGCAAGCACATTGTTTGGCTTGTTTAAAATATCGATAATGGTGTTGTCTTGAAGAGTGTTGGCAATTGAGCGTTTTAGAGCGGTGTTATAATTGATTCCATTTTGAATTTCGTTTTTAAAAGCGGTTTGAAAACGCTGTGAATTTTCGTGTTTTAGTTCTGCAATTTTTTTCAAAATTTCAATATTGGTGTTTTCAATTCCAAATGCAATTTGTTTGATGCCGAGTGCTTTGAAAATTTTGATTGCACCGGTTGCAAAGTTTTCAGCGTTTGAGCAAGCAAAAACAGTTGGAAGTTCTAACACGGCATTGGCTCCACATTCTATCGCGTGTTTTGCTCGTGTATACTTTGAGCAAATTGCTGGAATGCCGCGTTGCACAAAGTTTCCACTCATTAAACAAACAATTTCAGCATTTGTTTGTTTTTTTGCTTCTTCGAGCAGATAGTTATGCCCATTATGAAATGGGTTAAACTCACAAATAACACCACAAAAATTCATAAAATTACCTCATTTACTTGAAAATTTTATCACTCTAATATATAATCTCTATTATAAGCAAAATTGCTTGTTAATCAATAAATTTTTTAAAAATGGAGTAGAATTTATGTCAAATGTTTTTGATAAGTTAATTGAAAAGGCAAAACATACAGGAAAGAGAATTGTTTTGACTGAAACTGAAGACGAAAGAGTTTTGACTGCTGCTGAAAAGGCTGCAAGCATGGATCTTTGCAAAGTTGTTTTACTTGGAAAAGAATCTGAACTTGCTTCTAAATTTACCGCAGAGGCTCTTGCAAACATTGTGTTTGTTGACACAACTGAAGAAAATGATAAACAAAAAGAATATGCAAATCTTTTGTATGAACTTCGCAAAGCAAAGGGAATGACAGAAGAAAAAGCACTTGAAACTGTGAAAAAAGATAAACTTGCTTATGCAATGCTTATGCTTAAAACAGAAGATGCTGATGGCGTTGTTTCTGGTGCAATCACACACACTGCTGATGTGCTTCGTCCAGCATTCCAAATTGTTAAAATGAAACCAGGCGTTAGCAAAGTTTCATCAGTGTTCATTATGGAATCTCCAAATGAAAATTATGGCGAAAATGGTTTTATGATTTTTGCAGACTGTGGTGTTAACCCAAATCCAACAGATGAAGACTTTGCAGAAATTGCAATGCTTTCTTCAGAAACAGCAAAAGCAATTTGTTCAATGGATCCAAAAGTTGCAATGCTTACTTATTCAACAAAGTCAGGCGATGAAATGACAGATGAAAATGTATGCAAAGTTAAAAGAGCACTTGAAATTTTAAAAACAAAGGCTCCCGAACTTAAAGTTGATGGAGAACTTCAAGCAGATGCTGCACTTGTTCCAAGTGTTGCAAAACTTAAAGCGCCAAACTCAACCGTTGCAGGACACGCAAACACACTTATCTTCCCAGACCTTAACGCTGGAAATATTGGATATAAACTCGTTCAAAGACTTGCTGGTGTTCAAGCCGTTGGTCCAATTCTTCAAGGTTTAAACAAACCTGTTAACGATTTATCTCGTGGAACAACTGCTGATGAAATTGTGCTTTGCATGGCAATCACAACACTTCAGGCTTTATAATAAAAAATAAAAACAAAAAAGGAAAAGGAAAAACTTATGAAAATTTTAGTTATCAATGCAGGAAGTTCATCACTTAAATATCAAGTTATTGATACTGCAGAAAATCAAGTTATCACAAAAGGTCTTTGTGAAAGAATTGGTATTGACGGTCGTCATACAAACAAAACAAATGGTGGAAAATTTGTTGAAGAAGTTGAAATGAAAAATCACAGTGAAGCACTTAAAGTTGTTATCAACTGTTTAGTTTCAGATAAAGTTCCAGGCATCAAATCTCTTGAAGATATTGAAGCAGTGGGTCACAGAGTTCTTCACGCAGGTGAAGTTTATAATGATTCAGTTTTAATTACTGATGAAGTTATGGTTGAACTTGAAAAACTTATTCCACTTGGACCTCTTCACCAACCAGCAAACATTGCAGGTATCAAAGCATGTGAAGAACTTATTCCAGGTGTTCCACAAGTTGCTGTTTTTGACACAACATTCCACTCAACCATGCCTGATTATGCTTACAGATATGCTATTCCAAAAGAAGCATACACAAAATGGCAAATTAGAAAATATGGTTTCCACGGAACAAGCCACAAATATATCGCTGGCGAACTTGAAAAACTTTGTGGAAAGAAAGGTAATTTCATTATCTGTCACATTGGAAACGGTGCAAGCCTTTCAGCAGTTAAAGATGGAAAATGTATCGACACAACAATGGGTTACACTCCACTTGAAGGTGTTATGATGGGTTCTAGATCAGGTGATGTTGACCCTTCAATCTTAGAGAGAATTATGAATGAAACCGGAATGACTATTAAAGAAGCAATCAACTATCTTAACAAAAAGTCAGGTCTTGGTGGTGTTTCTTGCATTTCTGATGATATGAGAGATTTGGAAGAAATTGCTTTCTCTGATGAACAAAGCGAAAGAGCAGATGATTGCAGACTTGCTCTTAATATGCACGCATACAGAGTTAAAAAATATATCGGTGCTTTCTATGCAGCACTTGGAACAGTTGATGCAATTGCATTCACTGCTGGTGTTGGTGAAGGTGGTTGCGAATATCGTCAATCAGTTCTTGAAGGTTTAGAAGGTCTTGGAATTTGTGTTGATAAAGATAAAAATATCACAAACTTCAAGCGTGGTGAAATGAATGTTATCTCAACTGATGATTCAAAAGTTAAGATTTATGTTATTCCAACCGATGAAGAACAAATGATTGCAAAAGATACAGAAAGACTTACAAAATAAATTTATTAAAATATAATTGACAAACTTGCAAACTTGGTGTATTATTAGTATGCTTTGTTAAAAAGTGCATTTTTGTGTGCTTTTAAAGTTAGAATTTAAAGTCTGAAATCAGATTTAAGAAATAGGAGGGTTCGATAATGGCAGTTCCAAAGAGGAAAGTATCTAAGGCTAAAGGTAGAAGCAGAATCGCTAACTGGAAGGCTACTGCTCCAACACTTGTTGAATGTCCACAATGTCACGAATATAAAAGGGCTCACGCTGTTTGCGAGGCTTGTGGTTATTATGACGGCGAAAAGAAAATCGCTGTTAAAGCAGATGAAAACAAATAGTTAAAAAATTAACACAACCCAAGTGGTTGTGTTTTTTTATGCAAAATTTTAATATTGACAAATAAATAATATGTGCTAAAATTTTTTCAAGGGAGAAAATTTTTATGACTGGTGCAGAATTAAATTTACTTGCAGCATATTATTTGCAGAAAAATCCATATCGATTCAATAAACAAGAAAAAGAGAAATTTTTGAAAGGTCTTCAAGAGTGGATTGATGGAAAAAGTGAAGTTATTGATGATGAAGTATATGATTTTTTGCTTGATATGGGGCTTTATAAAAAAGAAAGACGCGAAGATGAATTTATCAGTTACATAAACCAAAAGTATGGCATTATAAGATTTAGCAAGATTTTAGATATTGGGGCTGGAAGAATGTGCAAACTTTCACAGGCTCTTGCAAAATATGGCAACACATTATATGCAATTGACCCGAACATTAGATTGCTTCCAGATGAAGCAAGAAAAATGGGAATCAAGACTATCAAAAAAGAATTTTTTGTTTGCGATGAATTTGCTAAAAATGGCAGGGGTACAAACATTCAAAATGTTGATTATGTTTTTGGTGTTGAGCCATGTGATGCAACTGAACATATTATTCGTCAAGGTTTAAAATATGATAAGCCTTTTGATATTCTTCTTTGTGGTGCTGCACATAAATCATTAAACGGAAAAACTTTTTCAAGTTATGAAGATTGGTATGAATATTTAGAGTCAATTTCAACCGAAGTTCAAATAAGAAAATTCAAAACTTCATATTATGCTTCAAATGAAAAACAACCAGAAATTGAATTAGGAAAATAAAACCATTTTAATGGTTTTTTCTTTTATGAAAAATTTGTATACTGCTTGGCTTTTTTATTATAATTACTCATTTTAATTGAATTTATAAATGAAATCATTTATAATGATACTGTATCATATTAGGAGAAAATTTTATGAAAATTGTTATTGATGTGTTTGGCGCAGATATGCCAGAAGAAATTGTTAAAGGTGCAATCACTTCTGTTAATTTAATTGACGAAGTTGAAATAATACTCACTGGTGACAAAGATAAAATTGAAAAAGTTATTAAAGAAGTTGGTTACACAGGTGACAAAATTGAAATTGTTCACGCCCCAGATGTTATTGATTGTAATGAATCACCAACAATGGCAATTCGTAGAAAAAAAGAAAGTTCACTTGTTGCGGCTCTTGACATTTTAAAAACAAGAGAAGATGTTATTGGTATGATTAGTGCAGGAAGCACAGGTGCTGTTCTTGCAGGTGGTCTTTTTGTTATTGGAAGAATTGAAGGGGTTAAGCGTCCAGCACTTGCTCCATTTTTGCCAACAGTTAACGGCAACCCAACACTTTTGATTGACTGTGGTGCAAATGTTGACTGTAAACCAGAATATTTAAGACAATTTGCAATTATGGGTTCAATTTATGTGAAGGCAATGTGTGGAATTAAAAATCCAAAAGTTGCTTTGATTTCAAATGGAACAGAAGACCATAAAGGAAATGAACAAATTCATCAAACATTTGAACTTTTATCAAACGAAAAAGAAATCAACTTTGTTGGTAACATGGAAGCCCGTGAAATGTTTTCAGGTGACTTTGATGTGCTTGTTAGTGATGGTTTCACAGGAAATGTTGCAATGAAAGCAGCAGAAGGCACAATCAACACATTTAACGCAGTGTTAAAGAGTGAGATTAAAAAAGGTGGTCTTCGTGCAAAAATTGGATATTTGCTTATGAAAAAAGCATTCAAAAATCTTAAAAAGAGAATTAACTATACCGAAGTTGGTGGTTCACCATTTTTAGGTATTGATAAAATTTTGGTTAAATCACATGGTTCAAGCAAAGCAAAAACAATTTATTCTTGTGTTTTGCAAGTGCTTAATATTCATAAATCAAACTATATTGAAAAAATGCGTGAAGGTATTAAAAATTCAAATTTAGCAGGTGAATAAAATGAAAGAACTTGTTAATTTAACAGAAGTTGAGAATATAATTGGTTATAATTTTAAAACCAAAAAACTTCTAATAAAAGCACTCACACATTCAAGTTATTCAAATGAACACAGAGTTGAATCAAATGAAAGACTTGAGTTTTTGGGTGACGCAATCATTGAGTTTATCATCACTGAAAAACTTTACAGAGAGTTTAAGGGAAAAGAAGGTGATTTATCAAAAACTCGTGCTATGATTGTTAGTGAAAAGCCACTTGCTGAAGCAGTTGATAGACTTGGTCTTGATAAATATTTAATCAAGGGTGTTGGCGAAAGCAGAAACACAACACAGTCAAAGGCAATCAAATGTGATATGTTTGAGGCAATCTGTGGTGCAATTTATATTGATGGTGGAATTGAAGAAGTTAAAAAATTCTTCACTGTTGCAGTTGGTGATATCATTGAAAATTTGAAAGTTACAGGTTATGTTGATGACCCTAAAACAAAACTTCAAGAAATGCTAAAAACTGCAAAGATAGTTTACAGCACTTCAAAGTCAGGTGCAGACCATATGCCGGTTTATAAAACTTCAGTTTTCATTAACGATGTGAAAATGGGAACAGGCAAAGGTTCAAACAAGCGAACAGCAGAAGAAAATGCTGCTAGCGAAGCAATAAAGAATTTAAAAAAAGTATAGGATAAACTTATGAATTTCGAAAAAATAGACATCTATGGTTTTAAGTCGTTTGCTGATAAAGTAGAAATTAAATTTGAGTCAGGAATCACTGCAATCGTTGGTCCTAATGGTTGTGGAAAGAGTAATGTTGCAGACTCAATTCGTTTTGTTATGGGTGAATCTAGTGCAAAATCAATGCGTGGTTCATCAATGCAAGATGTTATTTTCAACGGAACAGAAAAAAGAAAAGCACAGTCATACTGTGAAGTTTCGTTATTTTTTAATAACAAAGAAAGAATGTTTGCAAGTTATGATTTAGATGAAATTGTCTTAACCAGAAAACTTTATAAAAGTGGTGAAAGTGAATATTTAATAAATAAAAGCACTTGCAGAAGAAAAGATATTGTTGATGCACTTCGTGAAATTGGTCTTGGAAAAGAAAGTTATTCTGTTATCGGTCAGGGTAAGATTGACAGCATTTTGTCTGCAAAACCAGAAGACAGAAGAAATGTTTTTGAAGAAACAGCAGGAATTTCAAAGTTTAAAGAAGATAAAAATCAATCTGAAAATAAACTTGGTCGTGTTAACGAAAACTTAACTCGTATAAACGACATTATTGCCGAACTTGAAAGACAACTTGGACCTCTTAAAACTCAAGCAGAAAACGCAAGAATTTTCTTGGATTTATCAAACAGACTTAAAGAACTTGAAATCAATATTTATGTTTATCAATATGACAATTCAAGTGTGCAAAAACAAAAGATTTATGAAGTTATTAATGCAATCAATGAAGAACTTGCACTTAAACAAACTGAACTTGAACAATCAATGAATGAGTATGATTTTATGCAAAATCGTATTGCTGAACTTGATGAAACAATTGGAAATCTTCGTGATGAACTTTTAAACTTAACAGTTGACCTTGAAAAACAAAATGGTGAAATTAAACTTTATAATGAAAAAATTTCGATTTTGAAAGAGCAAAATGAAAAAATGCTTGCCGAAATTGAAAATGGAAAGTTTGTTGCAGAAAATCAAGCAAAAGAAAGTGAAGAATTAAATTCAAAGAAAGAGCAACTTGAAGAATTAATAAAAACACTTGAACATGAATTAAAGCAATGTGAAACAAGTTATTCATCAACCATTGAAAAATTAAGTTTAGGTGAAACAAATGCTGAAAGTTTAGATTCAGAGTTTTATTCAACACTTGAGCAATCTGGTGACATTAAATCATTGCTTTTGAAATATCAAACAGAACTTGAATCGCTTAAGACCAGACAAGCAGAACTTAACAGTGAAAAAGATGAACTTGAATCAAACAGCAGAGAGTATGATTCAAGAATTGAAACTGCTGAAGAAGAAATTGAAAAGCAAGAAGAAAAACAAGAAAAGAAACAAGAAGAAAAACTAGAAATTGTTGAAAAGATAAATGAACTTAATGAAGAATATGCTGAAATCAGCGAACTTATTGATGAGAAAAAAGTTGAATACCATTCAGGCTTAAGTAAACTCAATGTGCTTTCAGAAATGAAAGAATATAACGAAGGTTTTGCGATTTCAGTTAAAAGACTTCTTGAACAAGCGCAGGAAGGCACAAGCATTGGTGGAAAAGTTATTGGTGCGGTTGCTTCTCTTATGAGAGTTCCTTCAAAATATGAAGTTGCAATTGAAATGGCACTTGGTGCAAGTGTTCAAAACATTGTTACTAAAAATGAAGATGATGCAAAAGACTTGATTGCATACTTAAAAAATAATAAGTTTGGTCGTGTAACATTCTTGCCGGTGACATCGGTTAAAGAAAGAACAATTTCTGCACTTGTTGAATCAAAACTTTCAATGAAAGGTGTTTTTGGTGTTGCAAGTGAACTTATTGAATTTGATAAGAAATATGAAAGAGTGTTTAACAGTTTGCTTGGTTCAACTGTTATTGTTGATACAACTGACAATGCTCTTGAGTTTTCAAGGGCAACCAACTATTCAAGCAAGGTTGTAACACTTGAAGGTGATGTTTTCAGCCCTCAAGGAACACTTACCGGTGGAAGCCGAAAAGATAACGGTATTGGGCTACTCAGTCGTGACAGAGAAATTGAAGAACTTAAAGTTAAACTTGAAAAAGTTAAAGCAGAAATTGATGAACTTACTTCAAAACAAGAATCTTTAAAAACAAAAGGAACAGAACTTTCTGATGAAATGTCTAAAATTGTTGACGAGATTCATAATATTGAAGCAAGCAAACAAAAACTTGAAGCCATTATTGATGCACTTGAAAATCAAAAAGATGATGCAGAAGAAGAACTTGCTGACCTTGAAATTTCATTCACTGCAATTTTAGATAAGATTGATTTTGTTGAAAATCAAATTGCAAAAATCACAGAAGAACAACAAAGTGTTGATTCTAAAAAATCAAAGGCAAGTGAAAATAAAAAGCAGGCTAGTGACACATTTGCAAAACTTCGTGGTGAACGAGATGAGTTATTCCAAAAACTTGGTGAGATTAGAATTAATCTTGAAACAGAAAAGAATAACTTAAAAACAACTGAAACCGATATTGAAAGGTTGTTGGTTGCAACTGCTCAAAATGAATATAAAACAAAAGAAACTATGCTTGAAGTTCAAAAGAATAATCAACTTATTGCTGATTATGAGCAAAATGTTGCAGATATAATGGCAACAAATGCGTTTTCTTCAAGTGCGAAAAAAGTTGAACTTGTTCGTGAAAAGATTGCAACTGTTGTTGATGATAAGAAAAAATGTCAAGCAAAAATGAATGAAGCCGATGCAAATAAAATGCTTTTAACCGGTGAAATTCAACGCGCAAGTGACAAAAAAGCAAAAGAAGAAAATCATATTGTTAAAATTGATACTGAACTTGAAAACTTGCAAAATAGAGTTTGGGAACAATATCAAATGACTTATGCTGATGCTAAAGCAGTTGTGCTTGATGAGTTTGATATCAAAGCAGGTGGCGAAGAGGCTGCAGAAATTAAGAGAAAAATTAGCAGACTTGGAAATGTTAATCTTTCTGCGATTGAAGACATAAAACTCATTTCAGAGCGTTATGATGATATGTCTAAACAACGCGATGATTTAGAGAGAGCAAAAGCAGATTTAGAGTCTATCATTAAAGATTTAACAACAAGAATGGAAGAGAAATTTAAAGAGAGATTCAATCAAATTAGAGCGAACTTCCAAGTTATATTTAGAGAACTATTTGGCGGTGGAAGAGCAGATATCTGTCTTGATAATGAAAACAATGTTCTTGAGTGTGGCATTGACATCATTGCAGAGCCACCAGGCAAAAAACTTCAAAACATCACACTCTTGTCAGGTGGTGAAAAGGCGCTCACAGCCGTTGCAATATTATTCTCAATTTTGAAACTTCGTCCAATGCCATTCTGCGTTCTCGATGAAATTGAAGCGGCACTTGATGATGCCAATGTTGAAAGATATGCAAAATATCTCCATCGTTATAGTGGTGACACACAGTTCATTGTTATCACTCACAGAAAGCCAACAATGGAACTTGCCGATGCTCTTTATGGTGTAACCATGGAAGAAAAAGGTGTTTCAAAAGTTGTTTCTGTTAAACTTTCAGATGCTATCAAACTTGATAATGCACAGTAAAAACAAAAGAATAAAAATCGCAAAATTGGTTAGTTTTTGATTAAAAATTAGCCAATTTTGTGTAAAATAATGAAATTTTTGCAATAATTGGAGTAATTATGGGATTTTTTTCAAGACTTGTTAACGGGTTGAAAAACACAAAAAAATCGTTTTCTGAAAAGATAAAATACATTTTCACAGGCAACGAAATTGATGAAGATTTTTTTGAAGAACTTGAATACATTTTAATTTCTGCAGACATTGGTGCAGTTACCGCTGAAGAAATTTTAGACGAACTTCGTGATAGAATTAAAGCACAAAAAATCAAAAAGACAGAAGACTCAAAAGAAATTTTAAAAGACATTTTGAAAGATATTTTGAAAGAAACTGAAGTGGAAGAATTTTCTTATCCACTTGCAATTATGATAGTTGGTGTTAATGGTGTTGGAAAAACAACCACAATTGGAAAGATTGCTCAAAAGTTTGCTTCAATGAAGAAAAAAGTTGTTATTGCTGGTGCAGACACATTCAGGGCTGCTGCTGGCGACCAACTTAAAGTTTGGGCAGACAGGGTTAAGGCAAAATATGTTTCTGGTGAGCAAGGTGCTGATGCATCTGCTGTTGTGTTTGATGCAATTTCTTCAGCAAAAGCAAAAGATGCTGATGTGCTTTTGATTGACACTGCTGGAAGGCTTCACAACAAAGTTAACTTGATGGAAGAATTGAAAAAGATTGGCAAGGTTGTATCAAAAGAATGGCCAGAGGCTGAATATCATAAACTTATTGTTATTGATGGCACAACTGGTCAAAACTCAAAAGAACAAGTTCGTTTGTTTGATGAAGCAGTGGGCTTAACTGACCTTTGTGTCACAAAACTTGATGGCACAAGCAAGGGTGGTTTTGTTATTGAACTTGCAAGAACTTATGATATTGCAATGAGATATATTGGTGTTGGTGAAACTGCCGAAGACCTTTTAGATTTCGATGCTGATGAATTTGTTGAAGCCATTTTTGAATAAAATAGGGGTTTACTTATGAAAAAATTAAATAAAAGTTTAATCACAGGCATTGTGCTTTTTGTTGCGTTTGCAGTGTTCACGGTGTTAGTGAAAGTTGTTGATGTTGCAGCAGTTGGTCCACTTGGTTCTAAAGTTGGCTTTTCAAAAATGAATGATTCAATTTTTAAAGGGATTGGAACAAGTGACACATGGTATAGCATTTCAGAAGTGTTTGGAATTTTTGCACTTATTGTTGCAGGCGTGTTTGTGATTGTTGGGCTTGTTCAACTTATTCGAAGAAAAAATTTAAAACTTGTTGATAATCACATTTTGGCACTTGGTGTGTTTTATGTGGTTGTTGCCATGGCATACATTTTCTTTGAAGTGCTTGTTATAAATCACAGACCTGTGCTTGCCCAAGGTGTGCTTGAAGCATCTTATCCGTCATCACATTCAATGCTTGCTGTTTGCATTTTAAGTTCGGCAATTATTGAATTTCATAAATTTTTTGATGGAAAGAAAAAACAACTTATTGCGCTAGACACAATCAGCATTGTTATTATGCTTGTGATTGTTATTGGCAGACTTTTATCAGGAATGCATTGGTTCACAGACATAATCGGTGGAATTTTGCTTTCACTTGCACTTGTGTTCCTTTACCACGGCATTCTTAAAATCATTGAAAAGAAAATTGAAATGAAAAATAATAAAGCATAGAGTCAATCTCTATGTTTTTTATTAAAATAAAAATCATCATACAAAACTATTGACAATTAAAATAAAATGTTTTATACTATGTAAAGTAAAAATGCTTTACAAAGGAAAACTTGGTATGCAGTTTGAAGAATTTTACGAATACACTATTTTATTTGATATCTATGGCAATTTGCTTTCAAACAAGCAAAGAGATGTTATGGAGAAGTTTTTGAACCTTGACCTTGGCGAAAGCGAACTTGCTGAACTTCTCGGCGATTCAAGGCAGGCTGTGCATGATGCCATTGCCAAAGCGAAAAAACAACTCATTCAAATGGAAGACAAGTGTCATATCGCTGAAAATCTTTTTAAGGCAAAACAAGAACTTTCCAAAGCAAAGTCATTTTTGATAGAAACTGATGAAAATCAAAAGAAGTCAATAGATATTATTGATGATGTTATAAACCTAATATAAAGGAGAATACTAGTGAGTTTATTTGAGGCATTAGGTGATAGACTTAATCACATATTTTCAAAGTTGACAAAGCACGGCAAACTTACCGAACTTGAAATTAAGCAAGCAATGCGTGAAGTTAGAATTGCGCTTCTTGAAGCCGATGTTAACTTTTTGGTTGCAAAAGATTTTATTAATAAAGTTTCTGAAAAGGCTGTTGGCGAAGCAATTTTAAACAGTTTGACTCCTGGTCAACAAGTTATCAAGATTGTTCGTGATGAACTTGTGAGCCTTATGGGTGAAACAAATGCCAAACTTGAAGTGTCTGATGCACCACCAACTGTTATTATGATGTGTGGTCTTCAAGGTGCAGGTAAAACCACAATGTGTGGCAAACTTGGTTTTATGCTTAAAAAACAAGGCAAAAAACCTATGCTTGTTGCGTGTGATGTTTACAGACCTGCGGCAATTGGTCAACTTAAAATCGGCGCAGCAAATGCTGGTGTTGATTTCTTCGAAAAAGGCACAGGAAACCCTGTGAAAATTGCTGAAGCGGCAATCGAACAAGCAAAGCGTATGGGTAATGACACTGTTATTATCGATACTGCTGGTCGTCTTCAAATTAATGACGAACTTATGAAAGAACTTGAAAACATCAAGAAGGCTGTTAATCCAACTGAAATTTTGCTCACAATTGATGCAATGACAGGTCAAGAATCAGTCAATGTTGCAAAAGAGTTTAATGACAGACTTGAAATTTCAGGTGTGCTTGTTACTAAACTTGATGGTGACACTCGTGGTGGTGTTGCACTTTCAGTTAAGGCTGTGACCGGCAAGCCAATCAAGTTTTGCGGTGTTGGTGAAAAGATTGGTGATATTGAACCATTCCACCCAGACCGTATGGCTTCAAGAATTCTTGGTATGGGTGATGTGCTTACACTTATTGACAAAGCCCAAGCAAGTGTTGATGAAGCAGAAATGAAAAAGGTTGAAGAAAACATTAGAAAGAACACTTTTTCATTTGAAGATTTCTTGATTCAATTTGAACAAATTTCAAAAATGGGAAATCTTGCAGATTTGATTAGTATGATTCCTGGTGCTGGAAGCAAGTTTAAGGTTGGTGATGTTGATGAAACCAAACTTAAAAAATATAAGGCAATCATTCAATCAATGACCAAAAAAGAAAGGCTTAACCCTGATTTAATCAAGGCAGGCAACAAAAAGAGAATTGCGCAAGGCAGTGCAACCACAATTCAAGATGTGAATTCACTTATCAAGCAATTCGAACAAACAAAGCAAATGATGAAGGGAATGAATAACGGAAAACTTCAAAAGTTGCTTGGAAGAAAATTTAATTTTTAAAGGCATATTTCAGCGAAGTCGCTGTGTATGATATATCAAAATAAACAATCGGAGGAATAAAAAATGGCAGTTAAAATGAGACTTACAAGAATGGGTGATAAAAAGGCTCCTTTTTATCGTGTTGTTGTTGCTGATTCAAGAGTTGCAAGAGATGCAAAATATATTGATTTAATCGGAACATACAATCCATTAACAAACCCTGCAGAAGTTAAAATCGATGCAGAAAAGGCTAAAACTTGGATTAAAAATGGTGCACAACCAACAGATACAGTTAAAGCACTTTTAGTTAAAGAAGGCATTGTTGAATCTGATAAAAAATCTAAATAATTCAGGTGACGCTTATGAAAGAGTTAGTTGAATTTATGGTTAAAAATCTTGTTGCAAACCCAGACGCAGTTGAAGTTAGTGAACAAGAAAAAGAAAGAGAAACTGTTTATGTTGTTAAAATTGCTGAAGAAGATTTCGGCAGAATTATTGGAAGAAGTGGAAAAGTTGCAACAGCAATTAGAACAGTTGTTAAAACTTCTGCAAAAAAGAACAACAAAAGAGTTTTTGTTAAATTTGAAAAATAAGGCATTTGCCTTATTTTTTTTATTCTAAAAACATTGATAAAATTTGGTGGGTGTGATATATTTTATATGTAAATTTTAAAAAGGACTTATTTTATGGAAAAAATTGCTGTTAATAAATATAGAACCGTTGATAATGGAAGTTTAAGAATTGAAGATGCAGGCAAAACTGTTAAACTTGCTGGTTGGGTTGACACCATTAGAAATTTTGGCGAACTCACATTTGTTGTTCTTCGTGATACTTATGGCAAAACTCAAGTTGTTTTAAACAAAGAGTTTATTGCGCTTTCAAAAGAAGATGTTATTTCTGTTGAAGGAAAAGTTGTTGAGCGTGAAAGCAAAAATAAAAATATGCCAACAGGTGACATTGAAGTTGTTGCTGAATCAATCGTGATGCTTGGCAAATGCTCAAAAGAACTTCCTTTTGAAATTAAAAATAGTGAAAAGGTTGCAGAAGATATAAGACTTAAATATAGATACCTTGACCTTCGTGCAGACTATAACCAAAAAATGCTCAAACTTCGCAGTGATTTGCTTTTGTTTGTTAGAAACTATATGAACGAACAAAACTTTGTTGAAGTGCAAACTCCAATCCTCACTGCTTCAAGCCCAGAAGGTGCAAGAGATTTCTTGGTTCCATCAAGACTCAATCCAGGAAAGTTCTATGCGCTTCCACAAGCACCACAACAATTTAAACAACTTTTGATGGTGTCTGGAATTGATAGATATTTCCAAATTGCTCCATGTTTTAGAGATGAAGATGCTCGTGCTGACAGAAGCCCAACAGAGTTCTATCAAATTGATATGGAAATGGCTTTTGCAACACAAGAAGATGTTTTTGAAGTTATTGAAGGGCTTTACTCTGCAATTTTCAAAAAGTTTGCAAATTTTGAAATTAGCGAATTTAAGAGAATTAAATATGCTGATGCAATCCGTGATTATTGCACAGATAAACCAGACCTTCGTAACCCACTTAAAGTTGTTGATGTTTCAAATGTTTTTAGAAACACTGAATTTAGTGTGTTTAAAAACACAACAATCAAAGCAATCAAAGCGGCAACAGGTGGTGCAAAACCAAGAAAGTGGTATGACAAACTCACTGATTTCTTGAAATCAAGAGAAGCAAAAGGTCTTGCATATTTTGTTGTCGGTGAAAATGATGAACTTTCTGCTGGTGTTTCTAAATTTGTGACAGAAGAAGAAAAAGCAGAACTTAAAAAACTTGTTGGTTTTGAAACAGGGGATACAGTTTTCTTTATTGCTGACGAAGAAGAAAGAGCAATCAAGTTTACAAATGTTCTTCGCAACGAACTTGGAAAAGAACTTGAACTTATTGATGAAAATGACTATAAATTCTGCTGGATTGTTGACTTTCCATTCTTTGAGAAAGATGATGAAGGAAATATTGCTTTCTCACACAATCCATTCTCACTTCCACAAAGTCCACTTGAAGAAATTAAGAAAGACCCATTTGGCACACTTGCTTATCAATATGACCTTGTTATTAATGGTTATGAAAGTTTGTCTGGTGCGGTTCGTAACCACAATCAAGATATGATGGTTGAACTTTTCAAACTTGCAGGCTATGGCAAAGAAGTTGTTGAAAACAAATTCCCAGCACTTTACAATGCGTTCTCTTATGGTGCACCTCCTCACGCAGGTTCTGCTCCTGGTTTTGACAGACTTATGATGCTCTTAACTCATAATGAATTTATTCGTGATGTTTACGCATTCCCAATGAACAAGAATGCTCAAGACCCACTTTGCAACGCTCCAAACACTGTTGATGAAAAGTTGCTTCGTGATGTTCACATTAAACTTATTGAAGAATAATAAACAATAAAACACTTCCTTAAAAAACGGGAAGTGTTTTTGTTTGAAAATAATTGTTTACATAGTGATTTTGTGATACAATTAAAATGTAGGAGAATGTAATGGAATATATTATTTCGCAAGTGTTTGTATGTTTAACATACATAATGTTAGGTATAACTTATTTAACTACAAAAAGAACAAATATCCTTATTTTCAGTTTAATTGCACTCGTTTGCAATGGTGTGCATTACACACTTCTTGGTGCTTGGGCTGGGCTTGGGGTTGTGCTCATTGCTGTTTTAAGAAATGTGTTGTTTTTAATTCAACAAAGAATAAAGGCATTAGATAAATATATTTTAGATGATTGGCTGATTTTAATTGTGCTTATGATTGTTTCGGTGATTACTGCGGTGTTTACTTATGATACAGTGTTTAGTTTATTTTCTATTGCTGGTTCTATTATTTACACAATTTCTGTATGGCAAAAAAATATCAAAGCATATAGAATTTTAGGGCTTATTTCTAGCGCCATGAGTTTGGTTTATTTTGTTTTTATTGGTTCAATATTTGCAATTATTTTAGAAAGTATAATGTTTATATTTATGCTTGTTGCAACAATAATGTTTTTTAAAAAAGAAAGAAATAAAAATTTAAAAACTGAAGAAGTTATTGAGGGTGTATAATGGAAAAAATTTGTCTTGGAAAAGTTGTTAAACTTCATGGATATCTTGGTCAAATGAAAGTTCAAACTGAATATGATAAAGATTTTGATGTAAATCAAATTAAAGAAATTGCGAATGAAAAAGATGAGATTTTTAAAGTTTCAAGAATATTTAAAAACACTGATGGTGTTGTTGTGAAACTTGAAGGTGTTGAACTTGAAGATGCAAAAACATATATTGGCAAAATGCTTTATATTGACAGAAGTGTTATGGGTGATAAAATTTTGTTTGAAGACCTTAAAGGTTCAACAGTGTTTTTTGAAGATGAAACAGAATTTGGAAAAATCACTGATGTTCAAGATTATGGAAGTGCAGAAGTTATCACTTGCATGATGAAAAACGGCAGAGAAATTATGTTTCCAAATGTTAAAGATTTGATTGTTAATTTTGATTATAAACAAAAGAAAATGGTTATTAATTTAAAACGATTAAAGGAAGTTTCAGATTATGAGAATTGATGTTTTAACGCTCTTTCCAAATATGTTTGAACCGCTTAAAGAAAGCATTATTTCAAGAGCAACAAAAACGCAAAAAATTGATATTAATGTGATAAATATACGCGATTTTTCGAAAGATAAGCATAAAAAATGCGATGATTACACATTTGGTGGTGGTCCTGGAATGCTCATGATGGCACAGCCAATTTATGATGCAATCACCAGCATTGAAGGGTATAAAGATGCACTCAAAATTTATTTAAGCCCAAAGGGAAAAGTGTTTAATCAATCAGAATCGAAAAGATTATCAAAATATAACCATTTAATTTTGCTTTGTGGTCATTATGAAGGTGTTGACCAAAGAGTGATTGATCTCTTGATTGATGAAGAAATTTCTATTGGTGATTATGTTTTAACCGGTGGAGAACTTCCTGCAATGGTTTTGATTGATTCAGTTTCAAGACTTATTGATGGTGTGCTTGGTGGTGATGAATCTGCAGAGATTGAAACTTTTAAAGATAACTTACTTGAATATCCACAATACACAAAGCCTCGTGAGTTTATGGGAATTTCAGTTCCTGAAGTTTTGATTTCAGGTGACCATGCAAAGGTTGATAAATGGAGAAGAGAACAAGCCGAAAAACTTACAAAAGAAAGACGCCCAGATTTGCTTGATAAAAACAAATAATTATAATTACATAACTAAAGGATAAATTATGAAAGATTTATTAAAAACTAATATTTATGATGTTGATGAAACCATTGTGATTGTTGGAAGTTGTTTGAAAGATGTTCAAACAAAGGCTTATAAACAGTTAGAAAAAATGAGCAAAAACATTTATGATTTGTGTTTAGAACAAACTCATATTAATATGGCGATAACAAAAATTGGTGGAATGATTCGAACCGGCAAAATTCAAAATATAATTTTTGCGTCTGTTGATAAATCACCACATTGTGTGGGGCTTCATTACATTAGAAATGAACTTGAAAAAATGATGGATTTATCAAAAATCAAAATCACAAATTTTGTGGCTGTTGATAATAAACTTATTGAAATTGATTCAAAAACAATTTCACTTTCAAAACATTTGAGTGAACTTAACAGAATAATTAATAATTAAAGGAATAGAGATGGTTGATATTGTAAACAAGGGTGATACAAGAAAAAATTTGAAATGGTTTCCTGGTCATATGAAATCTGCTCTTGAAGACATTGAAGACAACAAAATTAAACTTGCTGATGTTATTTTGTATGTTCTAGATGCAAGAGCACCTTTTTCATGCATGAACCCTAATGTGAATAAAATTGTTCATAACAAGCCAATTATTTATGTGTTTAACAAAATGGATTTGGCTGATGATAGGCGTGTTGCAGAAATTCAAAAAGAGTTTATTGAATCAGGAAAAACAACAATTTTAGTTTCAAGCAACAATGCTACTTTCAAAAATGCGGTAAAAACTGCACTTAAAACAGTTTTGAAAGAAAAGATTGAAAGGCATAAAGAAAAACAAATGACAGCGACTTATAAGGTTTTGGTGCTTGGTGTTCCAAACACAGGAAAGAGCACTTTAATTAATATGCTTGCAGGCGTTAGAAAGGCAACAACGGGAAACATTGCGGGTGTTACTCGAGTTAACCAATGGATAAAAATTGATGATATGTTTATGCTTCTTGACACTCCTGGTGTTTTGTGGCCAAAGTTTGATGATGGTTTGTCAAGAAATCTTGCGTATGTGGGCTCACTTTCTGATAAAGAGTTTGATATGACAGACCTTGGCTTTGAACTTATGCAAATTTTATTTGAGAAGTATCCAAATATTATCAAAGAAAAATATGATGTTGATTTTGACTTTGAAGAATTTATTGAACTTTATGATAGAATTTGTTTGAAACGTGGTTTTATTATGCGTGGAAATGAAATTGATTATGAAAGGGCTGGAAGAACATTTATCACAGAATTTAGAAACGGAAAGTTTGGAAAAATTACTCTTGAATAGGTGAAATTATGAAAGTTTTGATTGCGACAAAAAATAAAGGCAAAGTTGAAGGTGCAAAAAGAGCATTTGAGAAATTTTTTGAAGATGTCGAAGTTGTTGGAATTTCTGCAGAATCAAATGTTCCTGAACAACCTGTAAATGCAGAAACTTGGCATGGTGCTAAAAACAGAGTTAAGAATTTAAAAGCATATGCAAAAGAGAATGGCATTGAAGCCGATTATTATGTGTCTATTGAAAGCGGAATGACAAATGCACTTGATAGTTGGATGATTATAAACATTGCTGTTGTTGAAGATAAAAATGGCAATCAAAGTGTTTCGGCAAGCCCAGCGTTTCCTGTGCCTGATAAATATGTGGAAAAAATTAAAGAAATTGGGCTTGGGGCTTTAATGGATGAAATTTTTGATGCAGAAGATTTGCGAAGTCGTGGTGGTGGGATTCAGTTGCTCACACACAGTGTTGTGACAAGAATTGACCTTACAGAACTTGCATTTGAAATGGCTTTAACGAAGTTTATAAACAATGAAATTTGGAAGTAGAAGAGGCAAAAGTGGCAAGAGTTAAGAAAGAAAAAGAGTTTATTGATAAACTTAGGTTTGAAAAAGAAGAACAAGAAAAAGGCAATTTTTTAATCGCTGGAATGGATGAAGTTGGTCGCGGTCCACTTGCAGGTCCTGTTTGTGTTGCGTGCGTTATAATGCCTTTAGATGACATTATTGAAGGTATTGATGACAGTAAAAAGATTTCAGAAAAAAAGAGAAATGAACTCTTTCAAATTATAAAAGAAAAAGCGATTGCTTATTCAATTGAAATGGTTGATGAAAATAAAATTGATGAAATCAATATTTTGGAAGCGACAAAACTTTGCATGAAAAAGGCTGTTGAAGGTTTAACTTTAAAGCCAGATGTGGTTTTGGTTGATGCCATTTCAAAACTTGATATATGTGTGCCTATTCGTGGAATAATTAAAGGTGATGCGCTTTCATATTCTATTGGTTGCGCGAGCATTTTAGCAAAAGTGACTCGTGACAATTTTATGTGTGAGATTGCAAAAAAATATCCAGAATATGGTTTTGAAAAACACAAAGGCTATGGAACAAAAGCACACATTGATGTGCTTAAAGAAATTGGACCATGTGAATATCACAGGCTTTCATTTTTGAAATTTTTAGATTAGGAAATTTTTATGTTTAATGATGATACTTGGAAAATTGGTGAGCAAATGGCTCAAGAATATATGAAAAAGGCAGGGTATAAAATTATTTATACCAATTTTGCTGAGCGAGGTTTTGAACTTGATATTGTTGCAATTTTACCAAAAAAGATTCAGTTAAAAAATTTAAAGATAGATACAAAAAAGAAGATTATTGAACTTAAAGAAAAATTGAAAACAGATAAGAAAAAAGACAAAATTAAAGCGAAAATAAAGTTATTAAAAAATAACATTAAAAATATAAAATCAACAGTTAAAGACTTGCTTGTGATTACCGAAGTTAAATCAAGGGCAGATGACAGATTTGGAAGGGGCTGTGAGTGTATTGATCTTAAAAAAAGAAGTCATTTGATTCGCGGTGCTAAATATTTAACACAAATGAAGCAGTTTGAGGGAATGCAGGTTAGGTTTGATATTGCAAGTGTTGATTATAACAAAATTACATATATTGAAAATTCGTTTTGCTGCTAAATTATTATAATTAAAAAAATATGCAAAAGCACTTGATTTTATTTTTTTGTTGTGATATAATCGTAGCGTGAATTATGAGTGGTCCTCTGCACCAAAGAGCTAGCACGAACACTCTTACATACTATTGAAGGAGGAAAAACAATGAATATTATTGATTCTATCGAAAAAGAAGGTATGCGCACTGATATTCCTGCATTTAACATTGGTGACACTGTTAAAGTTTTCGTTAAAGTTATTGAAGGAACTCGCGAAAGATTGCAAGCATTTGAAGGTGTGGTTATAGCTCGTAAAAATGGTGGCATTAGAGAAACATTTACCGTTCGTCGTATTTCTTTTGGTATTGGCGTTGAAAGAACATTCCCAGTTCACTCACCAAAAATTGACCATATTGAAGTTGTTCGTCATGGTATTGTTAGAAGAGCTAAACTTTATTATCTTAAAGGCAAAACTGCTAAAAATTCAAGAATTAAAGAGGCTAGATAATTTTATTAAATCAAGAAGTGCTGTTGCACTTCTTTTTTTTATGCAAATTTGGTTTTAGTATTGAAAAGTTTGAGTTATTGATATATACTTTCTGTTAAGGAAATGATTATGCAAAAAGAATTTGTTAAATATATGGGGTTGAGGTTTAAAAAGGCTAAACTTCACAGTTGGGCAAAAGAGCGTTATGTTGATGCTGAAAATTTAGCGGAAGATAATGTTAAGTTTTATTATTCAAAGATGAAAGATTTAAAAACTATGTCAACTGAAGAATTTGATTCAATTCAAAGTGAATTTAATTTTGAGCCACATTATTTTTTAATTATGCAAATGTTAAATGAGTATACACTGGCTGAGCCAAATCATAATTTAATTTTAGATAATGCAGACCTTTTTAGAAGTCTTGGGGCAAAAATAAATTATGACGATGTTTGTTTTGAATTTGAATTAGAAGATTTAAAATTTATGGCAATAAAGTTATCACATTATTTTCCGTATGTGATGACTCATTTAACTGATATTGAAACCAGGGAAAGAGTGGGAAAGTGTCACCCATATTCGGTTGTGGTGGCAACACTTTTAGAAAGATTTAGGGGCAATAATAAGTATAAGATTTATCTTGCAACAGACAGAATTTATCAACTTTCAAATAAATCAAGATATTTGCATAGTTGGGTTGAAATTGAAGAGAGTGAAAATGCTTTTGTTGTTGATGCAACAAAAAATTTAGTTATGGATAGAAGTGCTTATTATGAGATAAATCATGTGGAAAGTCCTGAAAAAGTTGATTCAGTTCAACTTGCTAGAGATTATAAAAAAGTAAGAAAATTGACAGATTATGATGCATTTTTGGTTAAAGTTTATTATGAAAATGCAGAAAATGGCAGACTTCTTTATGATGCACTTGTTAAAAGAGGTGAAATTGATGAAAGTGCACCAATGTCAAATTAAACTCTTTGCTTAACAGCAGAGAGTTTTTGTTTGAATAATAATTTGTAAATTGATGTTTGTTGTGATATTATAAAATTAAGGAGATATTATGTTTGCAAAGATTTTAAGTTTTGGGCTTAATGGACTTAATGGTTTTAAAATTGATGTTGAAGTTGACACAAATGTGGGGCTTCCGTCTTATGATATTGTAGGGCTTCCTGATGCGGCGGTAAAAGAATCTAAAGAGCGTGTTCGCTCAGCAATTAAAAATTCAAATTTTAGATTTCCAACAAACAGAATAACTGTGAACCTTGCACCGGCGAATGTTAGAAAGGTTGGTGCAAATTTTGATTTGCCAATTGCTGTTGCAATTTTGGTTTCATCAAATCAAATTCAAGAAGATAAATATAAAGATTATGTTTTTGTGGGTGAACTAGGGCTTAATGGTGTGATAAAACCAGTGAATGGAATTTTGCCACTATTGATATCTGCAAGAAATGAAGGATTCAAAAACTTTGTTATTCCTAAAGCAAATGAAAAAGAAGCAAGTTATATTGAAGGAATAACTGTTTATGCTTTAGAGAATTTAACAGAAGTTGTTTCATTTTTAACAGGCGTTTTAAATTTTGAATCAATAAGTCAAAATATATGGAATTACGAAGATTATGAAAACATAACTGAAGACTTTGCAAGAGTCAAAGGTCAAAAAATTGCAAAACGCGTTATGGAAATTGCAGTTGCAGGTGGACATAATATTTTAATGGTTGGACCTCCTGGGTCTGGAAAAACAATGATTGCAAGATGTGTACCATCAATAATGCCGAATTTGACATTTGAAGAAGCGCTTGAAGTTACAAAAATTCATTCAATTGCTGGTGCGTTAGATTTATCTAAAGGCATCATTAAAACAAGACCGTTTAGAACGCCTCATCACACAGCGTCAATGGTATCGCTTGTTGGTGGTGGAAGAGATGCAAAACCTGGTGAGGTAAGTCTTGCAAGCAATGGTGTTTTATTTATGGATGAACTTCCAGAGTATCCAAGAAATGTTCTTGAAACACTTAGACAGCCACTTGAAGATGGGGTGATAACGGTATCTCGTGCAAGTGGAACTTATGAGTATCCTGCAAATGTTATGCTTATTGCGAGTATGAATCCATGCCCATGTGGAAACTATGGCAGCAGAAATTTAACTTGCACTTGTTCTGCTGGAATGATTCAAAATTATATGAAAAAATTATCAGGTCCACTTCTTGACAGAATAGATTTAAAAATTGATGTTGACAGAGTTGATTTTTTAGACCTTTCAAATAAGTCGTTAGAAGAGCCTTCAGTTGAAATAAAAAAGAGAGTTGATAAAGCAAGAGAAATTCAAACAAAAAGATTTGTTGGAACCAACATTCACACAAATGCAAAAATGAATTCGAAAATGATAAGTGAATATTGCAAACTTTCAAGTGAATCTGAAGAACTTGTTAAACTTGCTTTTGAGAGATATAAAATGTCTGCAAGGGGATACAATAGAATCTTGAAAGTTGCAAGAACAATCGCTGACCTTGCTGGTGAAAATGAGATTAATAGTGAGCATATTGCAGAGGCTCTTGCATATAGAAATATTGATAAATATGAATTATAATGAAGGATAAAAATGATGTTTAATGATGAAGAACTAGCGTTAATTTGGTTTGATTATAATGATATTAAATTCGCAAAAGTTGAGCAAATTTTAGAAGTATTTGACAAAATTAGTGATATTTTTAATAAAAATTTGGTAAAAAGTGCGATTTTTAAAAATAAATTATTTGATGAAATTAAAAATTTGATGCTTGAAATTGACTATGAAGAGTTTAAAGAAAGGGTTTTAGATGAGTTTTATAAATATAACATTTTAGCGGTTACATTTGCGTCTAAGAAATATCCTGAAAAATTAAAGAATATTGAGAACCCTCCACTTGTAATTTATGCAAGAGGTGATATTTCGCTTTTGAATAAAAAATCAATTTCTATTGTTGGAACAAGAAAGCCGACAACTTATGGAAAAATTGTTACAGAAAAATTTACCAAAGAATTATCATCTGCTGGGCTTGTGACTGTTTCAGGTCTTGCGTATGGAATTGATACCTGTGTTGCAAATGCAACACTTGCTGCTGGCGGAAAAACTATTGCTGTTCTTGCTGGCGGGCTTGATTCAATTTATCCATCTCAAAACAAAGGGCTTGCTGATAAAATTGTGGAATCTGGTGGGCTTTTAATTTCAGAAAACAGAGTGACAATAAAACCGGTTCAATACTCGTTTATAGAGAGAAACAGAATTGTTTCAGGTTTAGGGCTTGGAACTTTAATTGTTGAGGCAGGAAAAACTAGTGGAACAATGGCAACTGCAAGGCATGCACTCGAGCAAGGCAGAGAACTTTTTGTTGTTCCAGGAAATATATATTCGCCAGAAAGTGAAGGAACGAACACACTTATTGATGAAATGCCTGACACATTTACAATTTGTCCTGAAAGAATTTTATATAGACTTAACATTAAGAAAAAAGAAACTAAAAAAACAGAAGTTCAAGTTGATATGATTGAAGGTGACATTTTAGATGTGCTTTCAAATGGCGAACTTTCATTTGATGAACTTGCAGATAAAACAGGTTTAAAACCTTCAGAACTTTCAGCAAAACTTATTAAACTTGAAATGTTTGGGCTTGTTAAAAAAGGTCCATCAAACACATATTACAAAATTTAACAAATTTATTTGTTATAGCAAAAAATTTTACAAAGGGCTTAAATCATTAAAACAAAATCACTTTTTTATCATTTGACAAAACGATTTTGTTTGTGTTAATTTTTATTGTAAAGTTTAAGGAGAATAATAATTATGGATAAATCTATTAGATTTGAAACCGAAAGATTTGTGCTTAGAAAGTTTCAGTCAGGTGATGCAAAAAATATGTTTGACAATTATACGTCTAAAGATGTGGTTACAAAATATTTGTCATGGAAGTCACATGGGTCAGTTGAAGACACTGAAGGTTTTTTGAATAATGTTGTTCTCCCTGATTATAATAATGAATATGTTTATAGATGGGCTATTGTTTGGAAAGAAACAAATGAAGTTATTGGATGCATTGATGTTGTTAATATGAATGGTGAAAGAACAAGAGCCGAACTTGGTTGGGTGTTATCTGATGAATTTTGGGGCAGAGGCATTATGCCAGAGGCTACAAGACTTGTAATTAAATATTTATTTGATGAAGGTTTTGCAAGAATTCAAGCATTCCACAATGTTGAAAACAAAAAGAGTGGAAGGGTTATGCAAAAGGTTGGCATGACACTTGAAGCCACAATGAAAAATTATTCAACAGACAACGAAGGAAATGTTATTGATGTTGATATGTATTCAATAACAAGCGTTAATGACTTGAAGTAATATATATAATATAGAATAGAAGAGAGAATTTTAGGAGATTTTATGAAACTCGTTTTAATAGAAGGTCCTGGTAAAAAAGACAGTGTTCAACATTATTTAGGTGATGAATATAAAGTTATGCCAACATTTGGTCATTGTCGTGATTTGCCACAAAAAGGGCTTGGTGTTGATGTTAAAAATAATTTTGCACCAGAATATGTTGTTGTTCCTGACCACAAAAAATATGTTGATAACATAAAGAAAGAAATGAAGAAGGCTGAAGCCGTTTATTTTGCAAGCGACCCTGATCGTGAAGGAGAGGCTATTGCATGGCATATGTGCCATCTTTTAGATATCGACCCAAGTGAAGCAAACAGAATAACATATAACGAAATCAGTGAAGAAGCAGTAAACTATGCAATTAAAAATCCAAGACCAATTGACAATAAACTTGTTGACGCACAGCAGGCGCGTCGTGTTCTTGATAGACTTGTGGGTTATAAAATTTCTCCAATTCTTTGCAAAAAAATTCAAAACAATTTGTCAGCCGGTCGTGTTCAATCAGTTACACTTCGACTTGTTGTTGACAGAGAAAGAGAAATTGAAAACTTTAAGCCAGAAGAATATTGGACACTTCAAGTTATTCTTGCTAAGCAAGATGGTTCAAAAGAAACATTCAAGGCAACACTTAATCTTGGAAAAGACAAAACTGTTAAGTCTAAAGAAGAGATGGATAAGATTGTTGCAGATATTATGGGGCAAGATTTTGTTGCAACCAATGTCAAAAAATCAGTGACAAAATCATCTCCAAGTGCACCATTCACAACTTCAACAATGCAACAAGATGCACTTAACAAACTTGGAATGAGTTTAAAAACCACAAGCAGAGTTGCTCAAACACTTTATGAAGGTGTTGAAATTGCAGGTCAAAACAAAAAGCAACCACTTGTAACATATATTAGAACTGACTCAACTCGTGTTGCTCCTGAAGCACAAGCAAAAGCAAAGGCTTTCATTAAAGATAACTATGGTGATAAATATGTTATTGAAAAACCAAGAAACTTTAAAAACAAGAAAGATGCTCAAGATGCGCACGAAGCAATTCGTCCAATTTCACTTAAATTCAAGCCAGCAGATTTGAAAGACAGAATTTCAAAAGATGAATATAAACTTTATAAACTTATTTATGACAGATTTTTAGCAAGTCAAATGGCTGATGCAACTTACAATTCACTTTCGGTTGATATTGAATGTAATGGTTATAAATTCAAAACAACAGGAAGAAGTTTGATTTTTGACGGTTACACAGCGATTTATAATAACCAAAGTCAAGATGAAGATGATGAAACATCATCAAAACTTCCAAATATTGAAAAGGGTGACAAATTCAGTGCAAAGGAAACTAAGCCTGAACAAAAATGGACAAAGCCACCAGCAAGATACACAGAAGCAAGTCTTGTTAAGGCAATGGAAGAAAAAGGTATTGGGCGTCCATCAACATACACACAATCAGTTTCAACATTGTTTACAAGAAAGTATGTTGACAGAGATGGAAAGTCCATCGTTCCAACAGAACTTGGAAAGATTGTTGTTGATATGCTTATCAAGTTCTTCCCAGACATTATGAACATTAAGTTTACTGCTGAAATGGAAGAAACTCTTGATGATATTGAATATGAAGGCAAAGAATGGACTGCTGTTATTTCAGAATTTTATAACGGTGGTTTTGAAACTTCAGTAAGACAAGCAATGAGTGACAGCACAAAGGCAAGAATTCCTGATGAAGAGAGTGATGTTGAATGCGACAAGTGTGGTGCTAAAATGGTTATTCGTTCAGGAAGGTTTGGGAAGTTCCTTGCTTGCCCAAATTATCCAACATGCAAAAACACAAAGCCACTTGAAGATGAAAAGAAAGTGGTGGCAGTGTGTCCAATCTGCGGAAAGAATGTCGTTTCAAGAAAATCTAAAAAAGGCAAAATTTTCTATGGTTGTGAGGCTTGGCCAGATTGCTCATTTGTGTCTTGGGATATTCCTGCAAATGAGAAATGTCCAAATTGCAAAGAAGAGATGATTGTTAAACTTTATAAAAACTTAAAAGTCATTTCTTGCAAAAAATGTAATTATAATAGAAAAGAAAAGAGAGAGAATGTTTCAGCAGAATCTCAAAGTGAACCTGCTTATGCAGAAATGGATAACAGTTCACAAATTCCTGAAAACAGTATTGATATATTAAACCAATTAGATGAACAAAATGAAAAATAGAGTTAATGTCATAGGATTAGGCTTAGCAGGAGTTGAAGCAACTTATCAACTTGCAAAGCGTGGAATTTTGGTTGATGCCTTCGAAATGAAGCCAACCAAATTTTCTCCTGCACACGAAAGTGAAAACTTTGCAGAGATTGTATGTTCAAACTCGTTTAAAAGTGCAGACCAAAGCACAGCGTCAGGTTGTTTAAAGGCTGAAATGAAAGAACTTGATTCAATCATTTTAAAATGCGCAGAAGAAGTTAAAGTTCCTGCTGGTTCAGCACTTGCTGTTGATAGAGATAAATTTAGTGAACTTGTGACAAAAAAGATAAGTGAAATGCAAGGTGTTACAATTCATAGAGAAGAAGTAACAAAACTTGACCTTTCTGTTCCAACCATTGTTGCAACAGGACCGCTTACAAGTGACGCTCTTTCCAGTGAAATTGCTTCGCTTATAGGAAGTGACAATTTGCATTTCTATGACGCGTCTGCACCAATAATTGATGCGGATACGCTAGACAAGTCAAAAACATTCACTGCTGGAAGATATGGCAAAGGTGATAGTGATTATATCAATTGCTATATGGATAAAGATGAATATTACGCTTTTATTAAAGAGTTAGTGAATGCTGAAAGAGTGGAACTTCATTCATTTGAAAAGAAAGAGATTTTTGAAGGTTGTATGCCTGTTGAAGTTATGGCTTCAAGGGGAGAAGATACACTTAGGTATGGTCCACTTCGTCCAGTTGGGTTAAGACTTGATGACGGAACAAGACCATTTGCAGTTGTTCAACTTAGAAAGGAAAGCAACAGCAACAACTTATATAATATTGTTGGCTTTCAAACAAACTTAAAATTTGGAGAACAAAAAAGGGTATTTTCGTTAATTCCTGCATTAAAAAACACCGAATTTTTAAGGTATGGCGTTATGCATAAAAATACTTACATTAATTCGCCAAAAGTTTTGAATTCTGACTTTTCGTTAAAAGGTAATA
>JAFQBZ010000059.1 GCA_017399515.1 Clostridia bacterium
AATCATTGATGAGTTAAAATCATAACTCATAATTTGTTCAATATAATCATCAAGTGGACTTCCTGAAATGTAAATGCCACAAATTTCCTTTTCTTTTTTAAGCCTTTCCATTGTGTCATATTCTTTAAGATTTGGATAGTTAATAGTGATTGCCTCATCTTCAGCCATAATATCACTAAACATTGAAAATTGACCTGCAAGTTTAGATTTTGCATCTTTTGCAGCCTGTGCCATAGCATTTTCATAAACCGCAATTAATTGACTTCTTGTTTTTCCAAAACAATCAAATGCACCTGAATAAATAAATCCTTCAATTAAACGCTTATTTAAACCAAACTCAACTGTTCTTGATAAGAAGTTTTCAAGTGATTTATAAGGCCCATTCTTTTCTCTTTCTTCAATAATTTGGTCACAAATTGCACCACCAATTCCCTTGATAGCAGAAAGACCAAATCTAATATTTTCACCCTTAACAGAAAAAAGTGTTTTTGATTCATTAATATCTGGTGGAAGAATTGCAATATTTTCACTTTTTGCATAAGCCAAATATTTTTTAAGGTCATCAGATTTACTGATTCTGTTGTTTAAAGTTGCAGTTAAAAATTCAGGTCTATAATAATATTTCATATACGCTGTTTGATATGTTACATACGAATAAGCAGCAGCGTGTGATTTATTGAACGCATAAGAACCAAATTTTTCCATTTTGTCCCAAAGCGCGTTTGCAACTTCCGCAGAAACACCATTTTTAACACAACCTTCAACAGCAGGCTTTCCTAAGATTGATGGACAGCCATTAACAAAGACATCTCTTTCTTTTTGAAGGTCTTTAAGTTTCTTCTTACCCATCATTTTACGCACGGCGTCCGCACGCGCAAGTGTGTAACCAGCAAGCACTTGAACAATTTTCATAACCTGCTCTTGATAAACAATAACACCATAAGTATAGTTCAAAACCGGTTCAAGTCTTGGGTCAACATAAGTAACATCTTCTGGGTGGTGTTTGTTATGAACGAAATCAGGAATAGTATCCATTGGTCCAGGACGATAAAGCGAAACGCCCGCAACAATGTCTTCAAGACAAGTTGGCTTAAGTTCTCTCATGAACTTTTGGAAACCGCCACTTTCAAGTTGGAACACGGCTGTTGTGTTTCCTGAAGCAATCATTTTGAACACATCAGGGTCATCATAAGTATTCTTTTCAAAAGAAACATCAATCCCACGATTCTCTTTAACATATTGAATCGCGAATTTAATATCGGATAAGTTGCAAAGACCCAAAAAGTCCATTTTAAGGTGACCCAAATGTTCCATTTGTCCACCATTATATTGTGTGGTAATTTCTTCACCAGAGCGTGAAAGCGGAACAAAGTCATCAAGTGCCTGCTTACCAATAATAACACCACAAGGGTGAACTGATGGCTGGCGTGGCATATCTTCAAGTTTGATAGCAATATCAACAACCTGCTTTAACTGTGGGTTGTTGTTATAAAGGTCAACAAGTTCTTGAACAACATACTCATGTTCTCTGCCGGCATCTTTTGCACCAGGCTTTGCTTTATAAAAACCAAATACTTTTTTCAAAATGTAAGGTCTGCCAACGGTGTTAGGAATCGCCTTTGTAATCTTATTTGTTTCAGCATAAGGAACACGCATCGCCCTTCCAACATCTTTAATGGCGTTTTTGGCAGCCATCATACCAAGCGAAATAATCTTGATAACTCTTTCGCTTCCGTATTTTTGTCTTACATACTCAATAACATCTTGACGACGGCAGTCTTCAAAGTCAACATCGAAGTCAGGTGCAGATACACGGTCTGGGTTTAAGAATCTTTCAAAGAATAATCCAAAACGAAGTGGGTCAAGTTGAGTGATTCCCATTAAATATGCAATAACTGAACCCGCACCAGAACCACGACCAGGTCCAACAGAAATACCCATTTTTCTTGCAGCATTGATATAATCCCAAACAATCAAATAATATTCAATGAAGCCCATTCTTGAAATAACACCAAGTTCATACTCAATTCTCTCAGTAAGTTCTTGTGTTACAACCGGATATTTTTCTTTAACACCCTGGTCAATAAGTTTTCGAATAAATGTCATTGGGTCGTCACCATTTTCCGGAATATATCTTGGGAAAAGATAATGTCCATATTCAAAGTTATAGTTACATTTATCCATAATTTCAAGAGAGTTTAAAATCGACTCTTCATCAAAAAGTTGACACATTTCTTCATAAGTCTTGAAATAAAACTCATCAGTGTCAAATTTCATTCTGTCAGGGTCATCAACTGTCTTTTTCATATTAACGCACATTAAAATATCTTGCGCAACAGAATCTTCTTTTTCAAGATAATGCACATCGTTTGTTGCAACGGTTTTAACACCAATCTTTTTAGCAAGTGCATAAAGTTTTGGAAGCACATATTTTTCTTCTTTTAATGCGTGGTCTTGAACTTCAATATAAAAATCACCAGGTGCAAACATATTTTTTAAACGAAGTGCAACTTTTTCAGCCTCATCATCAAGGTTATTAAGCAAATATTGTGGAATTGTTCCCGCGATACACGCAGACAAACAAATTAAACCTTCACTATACTCTTCAAGCAAATCATAATCAATTCTTGGCTTAAAATGAAAACCATCACGAAATGCTATCGCGTTGAGTTTTGAAATGTTTTCGTAACCTTTTTTGTTTTTAACAAGAAGAACCAAGTGTTGCAACTTCTCTCTTCCCTCATGAACTTTGTGGTTGTTGCAAACATAAAACTCACAGCCCAAGATTGGTTTCACAATTGGCTTGCCATGTTCTTTGTAATATGCTTCATCAAGTGAAACACACGCATCAAAGAATGTAACAGCACCATACATATTTCCGTGGTCAGTAACAGCAACAGCACGCATTCCAAGTTCTTTTGCCTTTTTTACAAGTGCATCAATTCTGGTCGCACCATCAAGAATTGAATATTCAGAGTGCAAATGCAAATGAACAAAGTTCTTTTCATTAATGAACCTTCTCATTTCTTCATGAGGTCTTTTGATTGCTTTTTTATGTTTAATTTCAGGAAGAATCTTTTTTCCATCTTCACTAGACTTAAACTTTGCACCCTTTTTATGCGTATAAAGTAGTGGTGAATATTTATTTGCCATCATTTTCTCCTAATTCTTCTGCAAGTTTAATAATTTTGTCAAAACGCTGTGCAAGTGCACCTTTGCTAATTTTATTATTAAGTGCCATCAAAAGTTCTTTAAGTGAACCTTCAGGGTTGGCAATTCTTGCAAGTGCTGCTTCTGAAAGCGTTTCTGGCAAATTTTCAATACCAATTGTGTTTTGAATCACTTCAATAGCCCTCATTTGTTTAACTGCAGCATTAACGGCTTTGCCAATGTTTGCAGCAATACAGTTCACTTGCCTGTTTGTGTTGTTATTGACATCTCTTGTAACTTTTTGACTCATCAACTCTAAAAGTGATTTGTTTGCACCAAAAAGTTGAAGTGTGTCACAAATAAGTTCACTATTTTTAAGATATAAAACATAAAGTTCATTTCTTTCAACAATTTTTGGAAAGATATCAAAATTTGATAAAATTTCAGCAATCATATCAACTTGTTCTTTTGAACTCATCACAATTTCAAAATGATATCCATATTTCCTTTTTTCAGCCCCTTCAGTTGGAACACTAACTGAACCTGAGCCTAAAAACACACCGGTTAAAAATGCCTGCATTTTCTTTTCATCAGCCACAAAACTTCTATCACAAACTTCAGAAAACAACATTTCACCTTCTTTATTAAAACTAATAATTCCAATTTCTTTTAAAATTGTTTCGTTATAGTCTTCTTGAACTGAAAGTTCAAATCTTTCTTTTGTTTTGAAATTTTTAACAATTTGAACAACATCAATATCAATATTTCCAAAAAGTTCATTAAGTTTTTGCTTTAAATATAAAATTACATTTTCGCTATCGTTAGACACAAAAAACGAAAGCCTTCCACTTGAAATAACCAAACTTCCAGCAGACAAAATCAAACCCTGAACAAGTGCCCTTGTTTCGGCTTTATGCACATTTTTCTTAATAATTTCATCTTTAACACTTTTTGAAAATGACATATCATAATCTCCTAACTTTAATTATAATGTTTTTTCGATTTTATTCAATAAAAAAATGTCAAAATTATTTGACATTTTTTAAGTATAAATTATTTATATAGCAAAGCACGATTGTTATTCATCAATTGAACCAATAAACACCCCACCTCTGCCTTTCTTGTTTGCAGGTTTTGCTTGTTTTGGCTCTTCTTTCTTTTCCTGAACTTTTGGTTCTTCTTTGATAGATTCCATAAACGATTCTAAAGACCTTCCATTTTTGGTTGGGTCTGCTTTTGCTGGTGCTTTTGTTGCTGTGTTTTTAACGACATCAACCCCACTGTGAATAAGATGTGACTTTGCTGCCGGCTTTGGTGCTTCAGGTTTTGAAACCATAGTCGTATTTTTCTTTTGAAGAATGTTAAGCACTTTGTCATCTTCAGAAAGTTGAACTTCTTGTGTTTGTTGTGGTGCTTGAGTTTCAACAGTTTGTTCTTCAGTTTTTGCAAAACTATCATCTTGCTCAAATAAATTGAAATTTTCAGCGTCATTAGATTTATCTTCTTGAACAAACGAGTCATCGTCAACTTTTTCATTTTGTGTGTCAAACTCATTTCTAGTGTTTTCATTTAGATATTCTCTAGCATTTTTAATGAGTTCTTCGGTTTCAGTGAATGTTGTTCTAAACTTTTGATATTCATCAAACAAATCATCACCGTCAGGCTCTTCTTCATAATGCAAACCTTTTTCTTTCGCAATTTGACGAAGTTTCCTTTCCATTTCGTCTGAAAGGTCGTTGGTGAACTCTGTTTTTCTAATTTCTTCAAGTTTTTCTTCTCTTTCTTCTTTTGCTTTTTGTTTTGCTTGATAAAGCCCATAATACTGTTCAATTTCAATATCATCTTCAGTTTTTTCATGCTCTTCAAGTTCAACATTTGCAATAAGTTCTTTTGGAATGTTATATTTTTTCACAATTCTCATTGCATTGTTCACAACACCCACATCTTCTCTTCTGTGAGCATCAGAAGAAATAACGAACATACAGCCACTTGCAATAAGTTCATTAACTTGCTCTTCTGTCCACTTGCAATGACGATTGTTAATTTCAACCATAACACCTTTAAGTGCGCATGCTTTTCCAATTTTATAAAGGTCAGTTTTAAGCACCGAATCTAAATGTGAAACAATTGTAACAGGATATTTCTCAATCGCATTCAAAAATGCTCTTGTTGCTTTTGCAATAGACGCTTTGTCTTTCTTTTGAGTTCCAAAGAATCCTGCAAAGTTAGTTTTTATCATTCGATGATAACCAATAACCAAAATATCAATTAATGAAACCACATCTTCATCAATATCAAGTGTTCCATCTTCAGCAATAATATCTGCCTCAATGCCAAGCAATACCTTAGTTTTTGACCATTTGTTAATTTCATCAATTTCTTCACGCGCTTTTAAAAGTTTAACAATGTTAGTTCCAAAGAAATGCTTAAAACTGTGGTCTGTTATTGCAATTTCAACAAGCCCAAGTTCATTTGCTGTTATTGCCATTTGTTCAATGGTATTTTTTCCGTGAAAAAATCTGCTATATTTCGAATGAGTGTGAAGATCGGCTAAAAGTTTCATTAAAATCACCTACTTTTTCAATTTCAGGAACCAGCCAAACCCCAAACTGTTTTTCAACTTGAACTTGAACATAGCCAATAAGTCTTAAAAAATCAGCAATTGAACCACCTTTGTCGTTAACAAAAAAGTTAGCATGTTTGTTTGAAACCATAATTCCACCAATTCGAAAACCCTTAAGTCCAGACCTTTCAATATAAAAACCGGCAGACATTCCATTAACTTTTTTGAAAACCGAACCCAAAGATAATCCTAAAGGTTGGGTTTTTCCCCTCAAATAAGTAAACTTATTTGTCAAGTTAATTATATCATACTCATTTTCATTTTCAAAGAAAAAAGAAGCCTCTAAAATAACAAATCTGCTTAAATTTGAAAAGTGATGCAAAAATTTAATTTCAGATTTCAAAATATCAAAAATTTCGCCATTTTCAAAAACCCTAATTTTTTCAAGATAATCTGAAATTGAATAACCAAAAGCCCCAGCGTTATTCATAATTGCCCCACCAATACTAGCCGGAATACCAATGAGTCCCTCAACTCCCTTAAGATTATTCCTTCTAACCATCTCACAAAATTTTGGAAGCAACACACCAGCCGAAACTTTAACCCTGTTTCCAATCAATTGAAATTCTTCAACCATTTTTGATGTTATCACAAACACAACTTCTTTATCATCAACAACAAGCACATTTGAAAGATTGCCAAGCACTTTAAACCTAACTTTGAGTTTGTAAAGTTTCATTATGATTTTTTCCAATTCACTTCTACTTTTTGGAAACACTGCAAGTTTAACTTTGATTCCCAGCCTTATTGAAGAAAGTTGTGAAAGGTCAAAATCAAAATGATGCTCAACTTTATTATTCATCAAAAATTGTTTGAATTTATCCATAAAACAGCCCTTTAATTTTTATCAAAATTTTTGAAGAGCGTTAATTTCATTTTCAGTAATAAAAACCTTCGGTGCAATGTAATTACCGAAATTTTGGGGTATTATGTTTTGCATAATACCTGTTTTTTCACTTTTATTATCAATGTTTGTAACTGAAAATAAACCAGATTTCAAAATAATGTTTTGAGACTCAACGCTTGTTAAAAACTTCACAAAATCTTCAGCCACAAAAAGTTTATCATCTGAAAGATTTTTGCCAAGCATAACAAACTGAATCAAATCAGTAAAACCTAACACCTGCTCGATAATCAAATCACTCACCTTGCCCTGTGCTTCTCTATTTTTCATTCTAAACACATCTCGCTGAGTGCCAAGCAGTATAACACTTTCATCAGCAATAAATTCACAGTATGCTGTATATGGTGATGTTCCGTTTTGATTTTCATTATAAGCATATTTTGAAACCGAACCTACTTCACTGTTATTATATGTTTTCAAAGCCATTTGTGGCATTAAATATTTATAATTTCCAAAACCTAACGAATAAACTGTTTTATCACTCTTTTTCCCTTTCACCACATAACCTGATGAAAATGCAATGCTTGAAAGTTTAATGTTATTAATATTCTCAATTTTTGCTTTTTCAAGTTTATCTCTTGTTGAAATTAAAAAGTATCCACCTTTGCACCATGGCACAGCAAACTTCTTATCAGCAGATAAAATAACTTCTTTTGCTCCACTTTCAAAAATATCTTCATCGATGCTTGAAAATTCTCTAATATATGGTCTTAACTTTTCTGCCACCCCATAAGAACATGAAATAAGGTCAGGAAGTTCCCCTTTTTCTGCAAGTCCTAAACATTCATTTTCCGTTAAGTTTCTAACCATAAAGTAGACGCCTTTATTTTTCTTTTGATATTCCTTTGAAATTTCATTTAAAAGACTTGTTTTAGACCTGTTTCCTGCTTCAAATGAATCAATATTCCAAATCTCGATAATTCCTTGATATTTGCTCTTATTTCCCAAAAAAACACCATAAATATTCTGCAAATCTTGATTTTGTGATAGTTTTACACTTGGCAAAAAAATAATCAGCACAATAACCAAAACTGAAATCAAAACTCGAAACACGATACTTTTTAAATTCTTCAATTTCTTCATATCAAATTTTATGAGTTTTTGCTAACTTTTATGAAAATAAAAAAAGGCAATGATTATTGCCTTTTAAATCTCTTCTAAAAAATAAACATCTTTCCCTTTTGAAATTGCATAATTTATTTCATTTCGTGTTGATGAACCAATGTAACCACCAACATTAACAACATAAATCGCATTCGAAATATCAATTTTTTTATAGTGTGCGTTAACAATTTTTTCTAACTCTTCTTGAGTTGTTTTTTCTTTGTCTAAATCATAAACACATTGAATAACACACCAACCATGCTTCTTTTCTAAATCTCTTGCAATTCTTTGCATTTCAGTTGAAAAACGCATACTTCCACAAATAGTCACAACTTTAACATCTTGCATAAACAAACCCCTTTTATCTCGTAATATCTTTATGAAAATAATCAAAAATCGTTTTTGCGTGTTCCTTTCCAATACCCTGAACTTTCATAAGGTCACTTTCACTTGCTTTTGAAATTGCCTCAACTGACTTAAAGTGCTTAATTAACGCTTGAACTTTAACCTTTCCAACCCCTTCAATATCTAAAAGTGCACTCTTTAACGATTTTCCTCGAAGTTCTCTGTGGAAAGTTATTGCAAATCTATGCGCCTCATCTCTTATTCTTTGAATAAGTTTAAGAGCATAGTCACTCTTTTTCAAAACAATAGTATCTTTGCTTTTTGTTGTGCAAATTTCTTCATTTTTCTCTGCTATTGAAATTAATGGAATGTCAAGTTCTAACTTATCTAAAATCTCTTTAACTGCGTTAAGTTGACCAAATCCTCCATCAATAATGATAAGGTCAGGTCTTTTATTGAAATTTTCTTTAAGTTCAATAAGATCAGTAAGCCTTCTTGAAAGTGTTTCTCTCATCGACTCAAAATCATCATTTCCAATTTCTGCAGTGATTTTAAACTTACGATATTCTTTATATGCAGGTTCACCGCCTTCAAAAACAACCATGCTGGCAACACTGTTTGTGCCACTAATATGCGAAATATCATAACATTCAATTCGATTTAATCTCTTCAAATTTAAAATGTTTTTAAGTGTTTCAAGCGCATCAATAGTCATTTTATACTTTTTATCAATTCTTTCTTTTGAATGCAATAAATACTCTTCTGCATTTTTTAAACAGTTTTCCAAAAGTTCAACTTTAAGCCCAATTTTAGGAATTGTGATTTTGATAACTTTTCCAAACAAATTCAATAAATAAGTTTGAAGCATTTCTTTTTGCTCTTCACTGAAATCTTTAACCACAATCTCTTTTGGGCACATATTTTCACCAGACGAATAATAGTTAGAAATAAATTGAAGAAGCAAGTCATTTTTATCACCCACAACTTCGGTTATTCCAAAGTTCACCTGACCAACATTCTTTCCTGCTCTAATCATCATAACATTGATTGCATAAACCTCGTCTTGCTCTGCAATTACAAAAATATCAATGTTCTTTTCTCCTGCAAGATTCGTGATGATTTCTTTTTCAATATTTTCAATCGATTTCAAATTATTTCTGCAAACAAGTGCGTCTTCAAACTTTAATTCACTTGAAAACTTATCCATCTTTTGCCTAATTTGTTTCTTAATGTCACCTGTTTTTCCATTCAAAAAATCAACAACATTTTGAAGCATTTCTAAATATTTGTCTTCATTTTCGGCAGAAACACAAGGCGCTAAACAATTTCCTATTGTTCCGTGAAGACATGGTCTTTCATTTCTTGCCTTTTTGTCAAAGTTTATATTGCACCACCTGATTGGATACGCCGACTTAATAAGGCTTAAAAGTTCGGAAATTCGAGTTCCTGTGACATAAGGTCCAAAAATAAGCACATTCGGTTTAGATTTTGGTCTTCTAACAATTTGAACCCTTGGAAATCTTTCATTCATATCAATTTGAAGATAAGGAAACGACTTGTCATCTTTAAGCAAAATATTATATTTTGGCATATATTCTTTAATCAAATTACACTCAAGTGAAAACGCATCAAGTTCACTGTTTGTAAGAATATAGTCAAAATGGTCAACATTAGAAACAAGCGCGTAAGTTTTTGGACGCTTTGGGCTAGCATCAAAATAACTCTTCACCCTTTTTTTGAGTGATTTTGCTTTTCCAACATAAATAACCTCGCCGTCTATATTTTTCATAATATAAACGCCGGGGTTATCTGGAAGTTCTGTTTTCACTCTGTTTAACAATTCTGCTTGATTCATAAATCAATTATAACATAATAAATAAAAAATAAAAAGTAATGAATTACATTTTAAAAATATCTTTCATTAACCACTTTAATTAAGTCTGTTGCTTTGTCAAAATCTAAAATGTGAGAAAGCCTTTGATATGCAGTATGAAGCACCCTATTTTTTTCAACAGTTCTGCCGTCAAGACATCTTTTCATTGATTTAAAAACCTTTTCAAGTGCTGCATAGCAAATTTCAGCATGCTCACCAACAAGTGATTCAATTTCACTGAATCTGCCTGAATTAATTATATTTTTTGTTTTTAAATAAGATTTAATATCTTCATTTGGTTTAAACAAAATTGAAAGTCTAGCAAGTAAAAATTCTTCAACTCTTTGAGTGCTGAAATATGGGTCACTTTCTTTAACAAGCATAAAATTATCAATAAGTTTTAATCCACTTTTTGAAATCAACACATTTTTTGAATGCACATCAGGAATGCTACACTTTCCTTCTTCAAACATTTTGGCTATTGAAGTGATAAATTCATCAAGTCTAGCATCCGGCATAGACTCAATGTAAGTGTTTGCAAAAATATAATCACCAATATATCCACGAAGAATCTCAAGATATAAACTCATGTTTTGCTCTGGAAAAATAATTGCATTTTCAAATTCTTCATAAGAACAAACATTTTGAAATAAATGATAACTCTTTCTAAGTTTTGAAACAAATAAACTTCTGCCTTTAATTTGTTCTTCTAAAATATAAAACTTAGCCGGTTTATTTTTAAAAGCAAATATTGATTTTTTTGGTTCAACTGAAAGCCAATCATAAATTTGAGGAACGGAATAACCACTTTGAGAAAATCTAAGAATTTCTTCACAATATTCGTTAAAATATAAATTTAAAAAATAAGCATTTCTAGGGTCTTTGGTATATTCTTTCAAAATATATTTGTCATCAAGAAAATAAGCAATTCCCTCTGTTCCTTTAATTGCTTTAAGTTTAGATAATTTAGATATAACATTTTGCATAAACATATCTTTATGTTCTTTTGACATAGAAGATATATCAACATCGAAATTCATCATATCCACTCCCATATATAGTTATTAT
>JAFQBZ010000060.1 GCA_017399515.1 Clostridia bacterium
AATAAAGGCAAGAATGTTTCTGCTAACAGAATTGAAACAACTGTCTTAGTTGACAGATATGGCTATACTTGGACCGGTTGGTTCACAAGAGGCTATGAAACCGGAAGAGATATTAAGGTTGCTACAGATAATACAACTGAATATTATCTTGGATCAATGCAAGCAACAAGTGTAAGACTTATTGTTGGACACGATTCATCACTTAGAACATATAGCAGCAATTATCAAACAACATTTGATAATACAAATCTTAGTGATACTGCTAAATTCGATGTTGATGTTTATGATTCACTTCAATCAAAAATACCACTTGCAACTGCAAAGACTAGTGGCGTATTTGAATTTACACTTTATGCTGGTTGGGAAGCAAACACTTACACTATTTACTATGAATCTAACGATGTAAGAAGTACAAGTACTCTTAAAGGCAAATCTGTTATTCAATCTAACGGAGCACTTACAGAACTCGGTTATCTTGGAACTGTTGCTGGTGGAACATCTTATGCTTACAAACTTGGTGGATATGCTCAAACACTTGTGTTTGACTGCGGCGTTAACAGCGAAGCAACTGCATTCCAAAGAGTTGGTTATACATTCGAAGGTTATAGTTTAGGTCAAGATTATATTTATTATAAGACTACAGATGAAAGCAAGGCTCAATCAACAAAGGTTAGACTTGACTACTTTGCTATCAAGCAAACCGGAATTGGTACAAGCGCTAAAACAACTGATTCTTATTTATATTATAAATATGACTTAAATGGTTATGGTGATGCTACAAAGCAAACTTATGAAGTTCTTGGTGACGATCAAAGAGAATTTGCTGTTGTGCTTCACGCATTCTACAGAGCAAATGTTTATAAAGTTTCATTCAATTCAAACAAAACTTATAACAGTATTGGTGGTTCTACAAATCCATACTTCATGGGACTTTCTAACTCTAAATATGACGATGTTACTTCAGATCATGAAAAGACAGTTTATATCGAATTCGATACAAACAACTGGCTTGCTGCTGATGGAACAACATTAAGTGATATCTTAGTTGATAGATTTGGTTACACTTGGATGGGTTGGTATACCAGAAGAACTGGTTATAACAGCGTTTGGACAGACTTCTTTAAATATATTGCTGAAGCAGGTAATGCTGACGATGGCAGAACAGAAAGAATTCTTAACTATACAATGTTCACAACTTACTTCGACGCAACTGTTGAAGGTGCTAACAGCACAGATGAACATGTAAATGGAAATGTTCAAATTGCTTCAATTGCAACAACTGTTAACGCTCCATCAGCCATCTCAAGGGCTGCAAATAATGGATTCGTTATTTCAGGTGATTGGATTGAAGAATATGACACAAATTACAAAGCACCTAACGATAAACATATTATCACTCTTAGTGCTGCTTGGCAGGCTAACACTTACACCTTAACATATTACTTCAGTGATGTTAATTCTATTAAGAACTCTAACAACAATGGTTCTTGGGAAACAACTTCTCCAATTGAATCTCTCAGCAATGGATCAAGAGTTGTTGCAACAGGCAGCGTTGTTAATGATCTTCCTGGACTTCAAACACCAACTGTGTTTGATTCAACAATCTTTACAATGACTCTCTTATTTGATAAAGAAAGTGCAACTCCAGAATATTTAACAAGAATTGGTTATATGTTCAAAGGTTGGAGATTTGGTCTTAAGTCAACATACACTATTGCAGAAGATAATAAGATTATCTTAAATGCTGACACAATCAAGATTGATGGTGTTGAAAATACATCTGAATTTGAAAATTCATACTTATATATCAATACAATTTATAATGATACAACATTCGCTCAAGATGCTGTTAATTATTATAACCTTGGAAACTTTGAAACACTTGGTGATAACACTGATGTTGCTTACGAGTTTACAGTAGGCGCTGGAAACGCTGTTTCATTCACAAGAACCACAACATTGAATTATGCTCAAATCTTTGCTATTTGGGATGTTAACACTTATGTTGTTGAGTTCAATGTTAACAGAAACTTCGAAAAGGCTGCTGAATCAC
>JAFQBZ010000061.1 GCA_017399515.1 Clostridia bacterium
GCTCTAGCCAACTGAGCTATGCCGCCATAAAGCACGCACCTGTGCCTAACGACAATAATATAATATAAAATCAAAACTTTGTCAACATAATTTTTAAAAATTATTGACATTTTTTTAAAATTTCACTCTCATTTATTTTTATCAACTTATAACAAATTTTCAAAAGTTTGTCATTTTGCTTTTGAATTTCACGCGTTTTAGTTTATTATAAAATTGACAATTTATCAAAGGAGGATTTTATGGACGATAAAGAAGCAATGAAAGCGACCAAAGTTTCAAAAAAATATCGCTATCAAAGAGATGCTGAAAAAGCCGCGAAACATCCAAGAACTTACAGTTATCAAAAAACTGAGATTTCGAAAAAGAAGAAATATTCTTACGAAAAAGACCTTGAAAGACTTGCAAAGAAGTCTTACAAAAAACTTGGGCTTGGAATTGCACTTGCTGTTATCTTTTTGATTGTGGGCGCAGTTGGTGGCTTTTTCGCAATGAAATATGCTTTTAAAAATGACACATTCTATATGCTTGCTTATGAAAATGGTGAGGTTGACATCACCATTGGAGCAGATGAAGAATATCAACTTTATCACGAACTTGGTGCAAAATGCATTTCGTTTGGAAAGAACACTTCAAGCGAAGTTGAAATCACTTATTATTATCGTGCTGACCTTTCAGAAGACAAGGTTCAGGTTGAAGAAGTTGATGAAAATAAAGCCGGAATGTATTACGCAGTTTACACAACCAAATCACCAAGATATAAAACTGTGACACTCATTAGAAATATTTATGTTACGGGGGTGGAAGACAATGGCTAAAAAATCAAAACTCTTAACATTTTTAGTATCTTTCTTGTGTTTTGTTCTTGGCGCTGTGATTGGAACCGGTGCCCTTTTATGGCACACCCTTCCAGACTCTTATGAGATTCCTGAAAAGAAAAGTGTTACACACTCACACGCTGTTGCTGGTGAAATTAATGTGAACACTGTGAAAGAACAAGACCTTTCAATTCACTTTTTAGAACTTGGAAACAAATATACCGGTGACTGCACGCTCATCAAAGTTGGTGACACCGAAATGCTTATTGATGCTGGTTCAAAGGCTTCAAGCATTCCAGCAATTCAAAGTTATCTTAACACTTATGTTGAAGGCGACCTTGATTATGTTGTTGTGACCCATGCACACGAAGACCACTATGCAGGCTTTGCAACCAACGAAAGCACTGAAAGTTTGTTTGACCTTAACACAGTTAAAAACATTATTGATTTTGGTGACGGAACAAACAAAACATTATCAAACAAAATGTATGCAAACTACATTCGTGAAAGAAACGCAGAAGTTGCTGCTGGTGCAGATTATCACTCAGCAATTGACTATGTTAACAACATTTCAGCAGAAATCACACAACGCTTTGAACTTAAAGCAGGCAGCGGTGTTTATGTTGAAATGCTTTACCACAAATATTTAGGTGGCGGAATGGACGCTGAAACCGAAAACGATTATTCAGTTTGTCTTCAAATTGTTTATCAAAACAAATATTACCTTTTCACAGGTGACCTTGAAGCCGAAGGTGAAGAATCACTTGTTGAAGAAAATGCTGCTGGTAGAAGAAATGCAGGTATGCTTCATGAAGTTGAAGTTTATAAAGCAGGACACCATGGTTCAAAAACATCTTCAACTGAAACTCTTATGAATGTGATTAAACCAAAGGTTGTTTGCGTTTGTTGTTGTGCTGGAAGCAGTGAATACACAAGCAAAAACGAAAACCAATTTCCAACACAAATCTTCATTAACAATGTTTATAAATCAAACCCAAATGCCAAAATTTATGTGACAACACTCTGTGTTGACTATAAGGCAAACAAATACACATCATTCAACGGAAACATTGTTATCACCGCAAAAGAAGGCGTTACCGACACAACCATTCACTGCTCTAAAAGTGCAGTTGACCTTTATAACACAGAATGGTTCAAAGCAAATCGAACCCTTCCAGAAATTGCATAAAATTAAACAAATA
>JAFQBZ010000062.1 GCA_017399515.1 Clostridia bacterium
AAGAGAATTATTAATAAAATTAAAAATTGGTCACCATTCAAAAAAAGATATATTCCAATTTTTTCTACTTTAGGATTTGTATTTATTGTTTCAATCATTCTAATTTTTGCATTTCCAATTATAGCCGAACCACTTTTAAGCGACCCAAACAGAAAAACTGAAAAAAGTGGTTGGCCTGTTAGACTTGCAGCACCATATATTGATATGTCTTCTTGGGTTGAAACTTCAAGCGCATACAGCCTATCAGGTGCTCCTGAACTTGGAAAACTTTCTAGTGAAACAGGTTTTAAATATTTCAATCTTGGATTTATTCAACCTGACACCGAAAAACCAATTGCCGAAGATGGAAACATTCGTTGGGGCTGGGGTGGCTATTATGTGCTCAGCAAACAGGGCTCAGGTGGAACAAACGCACAATATAAAGGAATTGTAACTTCCCTTACCAACCTTAGAAGTTTAGGTGGCGACTTTGCAATTTCTGTCGGCGGTCAAGTTGGAGCGGCACCTTGGGTTGTAACACAAAATCAAACCGCACTTGAAAACTTTTATTTAGACATTATTGGAACTTATGAACTAAAGCGATTAGATCTTGACATTGAAGAATCTAATCAAGATAAAACACAAAATGAAATCAACGCAAAAGCAATTAAAAGCGTTCAAGATAAAACAAATGTTGAAATTACACTAACAATTCCAATTATGCCAAGCGGCTGGCAACAAAAACAAATTGATATAATCAAAGCATATCTTGATGCAGGCGTTGAAATTCAAACTATCAATTCAATGACAATGTGTTATGGTTCAGGAGTTTATGATAATGAAGATTATGGCACAGCGTCAATTCGAGCAATAAATAACTCAATACGCCAAATGAAAGAAATTTATTCAGGCTATGGAATAAATTTAACAGACGAACAAGCATATTTAAAAACAGGCGCAACATTTTCAATTGGATATGAAAATTCGCTTTATCCAACATTCACGACTGAAATGGCTAAAACTGTTGTTAACGATGCAATAAAAAACAACTATGGTCTTATCTCATTTTGGTCTATGGGAAGAGATGCAATTTTAGAACCAAATAAAGACATTTCAAAACAATACACTTACACAAATGTATTAAAAACTTATAATGAAGACAAAAAATAAAAGAGCATATGCTCTTTTATTTTTTCGCATTTTTTATTTAATTTTATTGAAATTTATTGTATTTTACTTATTTTATAACAAAATACAAATCACACCACCTTTTCTTTCATTTACAATTTTAGTGAGTGTTTTTCTCATTTTAACCTGAACTTCATCTGGAAGCCCTGCAAGTTTTGAATCAATCGAATCTTTCACAAGTTCATTCATTGGCTTTCCAAACATATTTTTATTCCAAAGTTCTTGCTTGTTGTTTTCAAACTCATTCATCATATAATTAACAAGAAGCCCACCCTGTTCAACATTTCCAACAGCAGGAGAAATTTCAGCATCAACATCAACCCTCATAATGTGTAAACTTGGAGCACTTGCCTTTAATTTAAGTGTTGAGTTTCCATTTTTTGTTACAATTTCTGGTTCAGCAAGTGACATATCTTCAACCGATGGATTCACAATTCCATAGCCTGTTTGTTTAACCATATCAAGTGCAGATTTAATTTTATCATATTCTGTTTTAGCCTTCACAAGTTCTTTCACATAACTCATTAAACAAAAATCATCTTTAATGTCAGTGCCACATTCCCTGCTTAAAGTTTTATAATAAAGCGAATCTTCAACAGGAATATAAAGCTCAATTTCACCATTTGAAAGATTCAAGTCACAAACCTCCAAATCTTTCAAATCTTCATTTTCATTAAACATATCAATTAAATTTTTATAATCATTCATTTTAAAAACTGAACTTGATTTTTCTTTAATTGTCTTCATTATGTTTTTAATAAATTCATCTTCATAAGGAAGCGCCATTATCCATTTTGGAAGTTTAAATCTAATTTTTGAAATTGGAAACTCCATTAAAATTGACTTTATAATTTCAGCAATTTCTTCACTTCCCATTTTCGAAACATCTTGAGCAAGAACCGGAACATTATATTTTTCTTTCAAACTTTCAGCCAAGTTTTGAACAGCCTCAAGTTCAGGATTTCTACTATTTAAAACAATCACAAAAGGTTTATTATGTTCTTTAAGTTCTGCAACAACTCTCTCTTCAGCCTTAACATAATTTTCTCTTGCAATATCAGCAACCGAACCATCAGTTGTAACCAAAACTGCAATTGTTGAATGTTCACTAATCACTTTATGTGTTCCAATTTCAGCAGCCTCTTTAAATGTGATTTCTTCATCACTCCACATAGTTTTCACCATGCGAGGTTTGTCACCATCTAAAAACCCACTTGCTCCATCAACTAAATATCCAACACAATCAACAAGCCTAACATTTGCAGAAACATCTTTTGAAAAATTCACTCTCACTGCTTCACTTGGAACAAACTTTGGTTGCATTGTCATTACATTTCTGCCAGCACCTGATTGTGGCATTTCATCAATTGTTCTTTGTTTTTCATAATCATTAGTAATGTTATTTAATATTGACGATTCCATAAACTTTGAGATAAATGTTGATTTTCCTGTTCTAACAGGACCAACAACACCAACATAAATATCTCCATTAGTTCTTTTTGCAATATCATTATATATTTCAAAGTTATTCATAACCCCTCCATTTACACTCCTACAAAATATATATGATATTGTTTTTTTAATTATGCTAAATAAATTTTTGCAAAGAAAAAACCGTTAAATCATTTCATTTTAACGGCTTTAAATTTTATTTTTTTCCAAATAATTGTTCTCTTGCAAGTTCTAATTCTTCTTCAGTTATAATTCCCTTATCTCTAAAGTTTTGAAGTTTCTTAAACTTTGCTTGTTTTTCTTCTTCAGTCATTTCATCTTCTTTTTGAGCAGTTACTTCTTCAACAGGTTTTTCTTCTTTATTTTCTGTTTTGGTTTCTTCTTTTAATTCATTTTCTTTTTCAACTTCAACCGTTTCAACTTTTATTGAACTTGTTTCATGAGTTGAAATTTTAACATTATTGCTAGTTAAAATCATATATGGAATAATTGAAAGAAGCCCGAGTGGAAAACACACAATACTTGAAAAAATAACATAATTTTTAAAATCATTATCACTTAGAAACATTTTATCATCTAAATGTTCTGCTTTAAAAGAAAATCTTCTTCCGGCAATAAAACAGTAAACCCCTATTGGAATAAACACCAATGTAAATGAATAAAGTGCACCATAAAGAAAGCACACAACTGACATTATATTTAATAAAATTTTTGAACTTTTCATATTCTAACTCGCTTTTTGATTTAATTTCTTTTTAACTTTTTTCTTTATGCTTGCCTTGCTTTCTTTTCCAAGAAGCAATCTTTCAATATTTTTTCTATGCGCATACCAAGTGAAAATAAATATTGCAAAGAGCATTAAACAAATTATCTTTCTATCAAGTTCAGGAAGCGACATTTTTGCTCGAATTCCCTCAACAACCGTAAGTGTTGTGATGCACAAAAAACTAACCACTGAACCATATTCAAAGATAAACCAAATCACTGCACCAATAAGCATTATTGTTATGGTTGCAATTGGGTTAGACGCCAAGAAAATTCCCATCATTGAAGAAATCCCCTTGCCACCTTTAAACTTATAAAATACAGGATAAATATGTCCACACATTGCAGAAAGCCCTGCAATGTAAAGCATAACCCTATCTTCACCAAACACATAATAAGAAATAAGTGCTGGAGCAAATGCTTTAAGCATATCAAGGAGTAAGTTTATCGCTGCAAGTTTAACACCAAAATTTCGAAGAGTGTTTGTCATACCTGGGTTTCCACTTCCAAGTTTAGTGATGTCTTGATTCTTCTTTTTTGAAATTATTCTCGCAATCGAAATATTACCACAAAGATAAGAGACAGCAATAACGATTAAAACCTGCCACCAAATCATAAAAATCTCCTAAAATAAATCTTCTTCTTTTTTACATTTCATTTTAATTTGAATTGGAGTTCCTGAGAAATCAAATGCTTTTCTAATATTATTTTCAAGATATCTTAAATAATTATTCTCCATAAGTTTGGTATCATTCACAAAAAGTGTAAAAATTGGAGGCTTCGTACCTGTTTGAGTCGCATAGAAAATTCTAAGTTTTTTACCCTTTTTATAAGTTGGAGAGTTGATTGTGTAAGCATCTTGCAAAATATCATTAAGAGCACCTGCAGAAACTTGTCTGTTAGCATTTTCAATAACTTTTTCAACCGCTTGCATAAGTTTTTCAGTTCTCTTGCCGGTAAGTGC
>JAFQBZ010000063.1 GCA_017399515.1 Clostridia bacterium
ATTTCTAAATGCATAAGTTCCAATAGTAGTTACAGTTTGAGGAATTACCACCGTTGATATTTTTGATTCCCAAAAAGAACCTACGCCAATTGAAGTTAACCCCTCATTAAAGTTTACAGTTGCAAGGTCTGATGCGTAATAGAATGCATAATTTTCAATGGTAGTTACTGTTCTTGGAAGATTAATTCCTGTTATCTTAGAATTTGAAAAAGCATATTGACCTATACTTGTTATACCTTCATTAAGATTAACAGTTGTTACAGGTGCATAATAAAATGCACAATATCCAATTGAAGTTGCATTTGTAACATGAACAGTTTTAAGTGTTGATGGAACTTTTGTAGATGATGTTTTAACAGTAGTTTGACCAAAGAAATAACCCAAGAAATTGTATGTTGTGTCAGTTGAAGATGTTCCAACAAATGGAATGCTAAGTTCAACAAGCCCTGTGCAACCATTAAATGCATTTTGACCAATTGATGTAACACCCTTATTACTATAAAGATGTGTTAACATTGTGAGCCCATTAAATGCACTTACATCAACTTTTGTTGCATTTGTGATGTGAACAGTTTTAAGTGTTGTTGGCACATAAGATGCGTTATTGCTTGATCCTGATGCACCAAAAATGTAACCAAAAATATATTCTGAAGCGGTTGTTGTTGAAGCAGTTTTTCCAACAAATGGAACAGAAAGTGTTGCAAGTTTTGAGCATCCATAAAATGCACTTGAACCAATTGATGTAACAGTGTTTGGAATTGTGAGCGATGTTAATGATGAACAATTATAAAATGCAGTTTCACCAATAGATGTAATTCCATTATAAATTGTAACTGAATTAAGTTTAGCACAGCCATAGAATGTATTATTAGGGATTGAAGTTAAACCTTTAGGAATTGTGATTGCAGTTAACTCTGCACAGTTATAGAATACTTGTTGCCCAAGTGTTGTGAGCGAATCTGGAAGAGTCACTGTTTCAAGTTTTGCACATGAATAGAACGCATTGTGGTCAATTTGAGTAACTGAATTTGGAATGTTAATTGATGTTATAATAGTACTATCGAACGCATTTCCCTCAATTTTCTTTAATGAACTGCCTTCAGCAAATGTGATTGTTGCAAGTTTTGTGCATTGATAGAAACAACCATAACCAAGAATTGTAACACCTTTAGGAATGGTAACTGATGCCATTTGAATGTAATAGAATGCATAAGTACCAATTTTTCCAACAAGGGTAGATGGAAGTGTGAGCGATGTTACTTTTGGTAAATTATAGAACGCATAATCACCAATCGTAAGCAAACCTGTGTTTAATGACAATGAAGAAACATTTATGCAATTTCTAAACGCATGATTTCCAACAACCCTTAATGTGCTTGGTGTTGAAATTGATGTTATTATTGTGCATCCATTAAATGCATAAGCACCAATTGTGTGTAATCCTTCATTTAGTGTGAATGTTGCAAGTTTTGTGCAACCACTAAATGCATAATCATCAAGACGACGCATTGTGTTGAACCAGGTTGCAGATGTTAATTTTGTGTAACCTTTAAAACCTTCAGCATCAATCAATTCAACAGGCCACCAACCATTTGCACCATCATTATAAATTTTTGGAATTTTAACTGTTGTTATGGTGTTATCAGTTCCCCTCACTGAATAGAATTTAGCACTATGCATTGCACCAAACGAACCGCTTGAATTATCACGATAAGTGAAGTCAAGTGCGTGAGTTGAACCTGAATAATCACTACTATAAACAGCATATAAGAAGTATGTTGGATCTTCATAACTATAAGCATCAACATTGGTATAGTTCCAATATGCTTGTGTGCCTTGATATGCGATATATTTTTCACTCTTATATTCAAAGACTGTTACAGATTGCTCAGTGAGTTTACCTGAACTGAAATAATCAGCAGAAATCATCCAACCCATCAAATTCACACCATCAACAACTGCAGCATGACTTGCAAATCTGATAAATTCAGTATATTTAACATTTGTGTTGATTGCTGAAAGATTTGAATATTTGCTTAAATCATTCTCACCTGAAGCAGCAGAAGGTCCATAATAACGAAGATTGATTCCGGCTAAATCATAGCAAGCATATAAGTGAATATCTTTTGAATAATGCTTCCAAGTAAGTTCACCATCACTATCTTTTCCAGGACCATATATTCTCTTTTCGCCAGGCAAAATACTATCTGAAAGATTAGTTACAACAACATTGCTTGAATTATATTTTGCAATTTGAACATTATTTCCAAGCACGCTGTCTGAAATTGTCCAAAGTTTAAATTTCAAACCTGCTGGAAGTGGGAAAATTACTTCACCAAGTTCGTTTTTAGCATCAATTGCTTCATACTTTGTGTCATAAACAACTTGTTTTGTGATTGTTGCTGTCATATTTTTTGGAATAACAACATGTGTAAACAATTGTGATGCATTAAAGTTTGCAACATTAAATGATGCAGGAATATAGTGATATGTGATTGTGTATGTCACAGCCTTCCAATTCGCTTTTAAAACAGCATTACCTTCTTCAGAGCGAAGGTTTTTATAATATGTATTTTTGAGTAATACATATTGTGCTGTTTCAGAATCTTTATATGCACCATTTGGGTCAGCATCAAATGCTGTCATTGATGTACTTGAATTGCCATAATAATGCTTGCAATCAGTTGTTAAACCAGAAATTGACCAACCTTCAAATGTGTAACCTGCTTTTGTAGGATTTGCAACATTATAAGCAGTGTCATAATACGCAGTGATATTTGACATACTTGTTATATCATTTGTAACTCTGTTTGGATTGTTCATATCAAATGTGATTGTATATGTATTTTCCGCCCAAACAGGAGTGATTGTTACAATTGCAGCAGTTGAAGAAGAACTTGTCCAATGGTTACTTGAAAGATTTTTAAAATACATAACTGTTTTTCCAACAGTTTTTGATGTTCCAGTGAATGTTGATGATGGCGAACTTGTTGTGCCATAAATGTGAGTTACAGTTTGGTCTGTATTTTCATCTTTTTCATTAGCACCGGTAATTGTCCAACCGTTGAAATGATAACCAGTTGGAGCACTTGTTGGTTCGGTCATTGAGAACACATCGTCATATTTTGGATATTCTGTGCTAATTGTTGCACCATAAACAGCACCAGCATTGATTACATTATAAGTCTTTTTAATCCAATGTGCTTTAAATGTAACAGTTCCACCTTGTGTGCAGTACAAGTTTTTGTAATATGTTGCTGTACATTTTGCAAGAGATTCCCCTGTGAATCTTGTTTGATTTGTATCAGAATTTGAATTGTTGTAATAATGAGAACAGGTTCCACTATCTGCTGAAGTAAAGCATCCACAGTTTGCTGTGTGACCACAAGCAGATGTTCCTGTTATTTCCCAATAATCAAACAAATAACCCATTCTTTCTGGATTTGCAATATTTTTCCAAGAAGCAAATGTTGCTGTTGTTGAATCGTTTGTGTTTGTTGAACTGTCATAATCAAAATTAATGTTATAAGTAACAGCAGACCAATTTGCGGTATATTTAACAGTTGCGCCATTTGTTGTTGTTTCATTAGAATATGGATTTGTTGATGTGCTTGGATAATTCACATTAACAGTTTTCGATATTCCAGCACCATTATTAACACTAACAGTCCATGTGGTAAAATTGTAACCATGTCGAACAGGTGTCGTAATGTTATGCGACTGATCATAAGTTGCACTTGTTGGATTGTTGGTGTCTGAATTAAATCTACCACCATTTGCATCATAAGTTAAAGTGTAAGTAACAGGTGTCCATTGAGCGGTGAATGTAACAG
>JAFQBZ010000064.1 GCA_017399515.1 Clostridia bacterium
AACATCAAAATTTGGGAAATATGTGAAGTAATCTTCATACATAATGCCTAAAAGTGCAAATGTGGTTGCACCATTTAAAAGGCTTGCATCTAATTCAGTATTGAAAATTACCATTTCATCTGTTGAGTTTACAGTGTCCATCGCAAAATCACCAGAGAAAGTACCCATCTCACCAGAAATAAGCATAAGGTCATCTGGTTGTCCTTCAGCATTGGTGTAACCAATATCAATTATAACCATTTCTGAAATTTCTCCGCCTTCTTCACTGCCAGAACCACCTGAACCAGAGTTGCCTGAATCTTGATATGTTTGTGAAATTGAATCTTTTGGAATAAGATATACTTCAATTCTTACTTCATTATCATCAAAATTGTAAAGTGCCTCAATAACAATTACTTCACCAATACATCCATAATTTATAAGAGCAGCGGCTTTAAGTTCTTGATAAGTATTGTTTGTCCAACCATTAATATAACCCACAAAAGTTGCGTCTGGAACAAACGAACTAATGTCAATTGTGAGAGCAGTTAAATCAATCCAACCTGTTCCAGGTTCACCTTCTTTAATGATAGAACGAACTTCTTCTCTTGTTAAATCAATTCTTGTAAAGAATTGGTAACCCATACCTTGAGGTTGATAATAGAAATTGTTTGTTTCAGTTGAATAAGTCTTTAAATTGCTATTTGCATCATTAAATGAAACTGAAAATTCAAATCCGTTATTAACTTCCGCAAATGGAACATATCCTGGAGGTGTGCTGTCTTCAAATGCAAGAACGAACATTGCTGTACCCATATTTTGAACTTCTGCTCTAAATCTAACTGCATTACCAAATTGATTATGAACTGACCATGCAATTTCAAATGCTGCAGTTGAGTCAACTTGATTTCCTTGCATATCATAAATCACAAAATTAGGAATGTTTGAAGTGAAACTTGTGATTGTCACTTTGTTTGTTGATTGATTAACAAGGTCTGCGTATGAATGTCTTAACGAACATAATATTCAGGAATTGCTTCTTCAAAAAGAATATCTCCGTTTGAAATTGAATAAGTTTCTCCATTTACAACAATTGCAATTTCAATTCCTTCAGGAAGTTGAGTTTGATATTCATAAGATGGAACTGCAACACTTTCACCACCTTGACCAGGGTTTTCTGGTTCATAGTCAGGTTCTGTGTAAACACCATCAATTCTAATTTCGATTGGTTGAATTAAACGATCAATCATACTAAATGCATATTGTGCAACTTGATATGTGAAGTTTGTTGAAACAATATAGAGTTCTGCAAGTCCATTTTCAAAATAAAGTGGAACATTGATTTCTGTTGCACTTGTTGGCTCAAACACTTGATTATCATCCTTTGCTGAATCAAGGAATGAATCAAATGCTTCTTTATTTGTAATGCCACCTGATTCAATTTGACTCATCAAAGCATTATAAGCATCTGCTGTGAGCATTAAATATTCATAAGAATCTTCAGGGCGTGAATATCCTTCATAAGCAGTAAATGTTGCATCGGCAGTTATATTAGTGTTTGTGTCACTTTCTTTAACAATTGCATAAGCGCCACCACTTTCATAATTATAATAAAGTGTTCCGTAGTCACCTGCACGAGTTAAATCAAGTGCAACTTGATATGTGCTTGAACCAATTGTAAGTGTGTGATAGTTAAGTCTATCTGCTTTGTTGCAGAAATAAACTTTAACAACTGTTTCAGTAACATCAACTCCATTTGCATCAAGATTTTTGATTTCAAATTCAACATAGTTAAATGTGCCATCATTTTTAACATTTAATGTTGCTTTTCCGTTTTGATAGGCAATTGTTGTGTTTGTATCAACTTCATAAATCAAATTAGAATAAACTGAAGTGAATGCAAGTTCATAAGTTGAACCAAGACCAGCAACTTCGCCGATGTATGCTTCAACATATTCATTTTCATCTTCATTTCCTTGATTATCTGGAATCATATTAGTAAAGATAACAGCGTCATCACTTACTAAATCATATGTTTGTGTTAAATCAACAGAAATGTTGCTGTCGTTTGCTGTGATGTTAAGGAAGTTGTTTTCAAAACCAGAAACATTGATTATGATTGTTTTTGTAACGGTTTCGCCTTGAACACTTCTTCCAATAACAACAATATAATTTCCGGCTTCTTCAAAATTCATAACGAAATTTGAAGCCCATTTTTCAATGATTGTTTCTTCACCAAAACCAACAACAAAATAATCATCACCATTTGCATTTGTTGTGATTTCTAAATATTTTGTGTTGTCCCAATTGTTAAGGGTGATAACATCATCTTCAGCAATAATGTCACACATTGGTGTGTCATTTGTCATCACACCTTCATTGTTAACACCATGACCTAAATAGTCTTGTGCACGAACTGTGTATATAATTTCAGGGTTAACAGGTGTTTCACCACCTTCACCAGAAGAAGATGTAACTTCAATGATGTATGCTTTTGGTTCAAATTCTGCCCCTGGAAGAATTGATGCAGTTGGCATAATTGTCAATGAATAATAACCTATTTTGTCAAACACATAGTTGTTGATTTGTCCATAGAACATTTCGTATTCTTCTGGAACCCAATCTTGACCACCTATATTTTCCATATCGTCCATTGAATCGCCAATTCTCATAACAATAAGCATTGCACTTGTGTTTTCTGCAATTGCATTTAAGAAATGACCTGTTTTCATTGAAATGTAACCATATTCACCAGCATCAGTAACTGTTCCGCCATCAGCATAAACTGTTGCGTTTGTGTTGAAATCAATATCAAAACCAAAGTTTAAAAGAATGTACATAAAGAGTGGAGTTGTTGGTGTTGTTAAATCTTCACCGCCTTCAGTGTCACCACTAACAGGTTCATCACCATCTGCTGTGTATGAATAAGTGTCAACACCTGATTTTTCTTTAACAGGAATGCACAAATATGCGTTTCCGCCTGAAATATAAACTGTTCTTTCACTAGTAGTATCTTCTTCATAATTGCCTGAACCAGTAGCATCAACTTCAATATTATCGCAAATATTTTCAATTGCTGTGTATGGGTCAGCAGTCATCATATCGTCACCCATAATATCTTGAACGGTAACATCTGAAATTGAAACAGAGTTGTCAGCACCTGTCACATTTTCATTTTCACCTTTATAAGTGATTGTGAAGTTTCCTGTGCTGCTTACTGAATAAACAATTTCAACTTTTCTTGTGTAAGAATAAGTAACTTCATTATAAGTGTAATTATATCTAATTAAAAGACTGTTAACACCTGGTTGAAGTGTGTATGGAACGCTTGCAAATGTTGTTTCTTCAACATATTCTGGTTGTCCATCATCATTACTATCAGGGTACTCTGTCACTTGAACATAACCAAGTTCAACAGAAGTGCTCATAATATATGGAACATTATTCATATATAATGAAATGCTTTCAGTTTCAACATTGACAGATTTTATTGTTGATTCATTTGTTGCATACTTGATTTCGTTTTGTAAAGTGTTTTCATCTTCATTTGTGTCAACACTAAACTCTAACACAAATTTAACTGCCCTTTCATCAAAAACTTGACCATCTGAGAAGTTTGTTGCAAGGTAAAGTGTGTTATCATAAATGTTTAAATCGCTTACATAGTCATTAACAAGTGATACATATCTTTCTGCATAAAGGTTTGCAAAGTAAATGTCTTCCAATTCTTCATCAGCAAGAACAACTTCAACACTTGTAATCACAACACCATTTTCAAGTTCATAAGTTGTAACACCATCTCTGCTTGCGTAAATGGTATCAGTAACAATAAGAGTGTCTGGTGTATCCACCATTGTGAATGTATCTTTGATGTAATTTATCTTAATGCCTTGCAAGTAATCAAGAATAGAAACTGAAATTAAATAAGATGTACAATCAAGTTCTTCATAGTTTTTCAAAACTGAATTTGAAACATTGATTGTGACAGCAAATGAATAAGCACCAATATTGTTAAATGTTCTTTCTTCATCGCTTGCTGTAAATTCAACAGTAACACCTTCAACGCCTGTGTTGTTCACAAAATCAACATAGTGTTCTGCACCATCATAATAAAGTTCTTCACCATATTTGATTACGCTTTCTTGACCCTCACCTTCTGTTGGAATAACAGTGGTAACTTTTTCGCTATCAATTGTGAAATATAACTCATCAGCATCAATTGTTGCTTTGTCGATTGTGAATGTAACTTTTAACACTTCACCTTCGAAGATATAGTTGACAGATGTTTGTGGAACAAATGTAACTGAATAAGTTCCAGCATCAACTGCTTCATCAACAACGGTTGTATCATTTAATTTATAAACAACATCGTATGTCACATAATCTGGAACACCTGAAGCAATAAATTCAACTGCTGTTCCATTATAAACAAATTTTTCTGTGCCTGTGTAGTTGAATGAAATTTCATTGTAATTATGTGTGATTGCTTGAACAGTCAAAAGACCTGCAACATAAGAAATTTCATAGTTGTTTGATGTGTAACCACTTGGTGTGATTCTGTATGTTCCAGCATTGCTGCCTGAAGCATAGCCTTCATAATCAAATGCAAGAGTGCCTTGAAGAACAGCACTTGTTTCACTGTTCACAAAACCTGAGTATGCTACATCATTATTTGCAGCATCATCTAAATAAGTGATTGTATGGTCGTTTGCTGTAACCACAAGTGCGGTTTTGTTGATAACATAATCAACAGCAACATCGCCTTCAATTTCATAGTTTAATGATTCTGCAAAAGTTGCAATGGCACGATATGTGCCAGCACCAATTGATTCATCATCAAATGTATCTTTTAAATATGTGTAACTTTCAAAAGTTAAATATTCTGGATAAGTTGTGAGTGTTGGTTTTTGAGCCACACCTGAATATGTGTAAGCACCTTCATAGTTCCAAACAAAGTTTGAAAGAGCAACTGTGAGTTGTTCAACAATAAGTGAACCTTCAACAAATTGAATGTCATAGTTGCTTGAAGTGAGTCCGCTTGGTGTGATTGTGTAAACACCAACATCGTCACCTTGCTCATAATCATAATCAAACACAAGTTCGCCACCAAGCACTGCTTGTGTTTCGCCACCAACAAAACCATCATAAGTAACGCCATCGTTTGCAGCAGCGTCTTGATATGTGATGATGTGGTCTTTTGCTGTGATAATAAGCGAAGCCTTGCCAATTGCAAATGTAAGGTCTGCAACAGTTCCAACCACTTCATAGTTTTTAGAAGTGTTGAATGTTACACTTGCTTTGTAACTTCCAACATTGATTGGATATGCTGGAGCGTCATTTTGAGTGTAAACATAGTTTGCTGAGATATAAGGAGAAATCTCTCTAAGTTTTGGTTCTTGAGCCACACCTGAATAAGTTAAACCTTCATAGTTCCAAGTGTAAGATGAAACATTAACTTGAAGTCGATTAACTGTGAGTTTTCCTGAAACATAAGAAATTTCATAGTTAACAGCAGTCAAGCCAGAAATTTCGATTACATATTCACCAATGTCAGCACCTGCTTCATATTCACCATAAGTGTAAAGAAGGTCGCCATCAAGTTCAAGTTCGTTTTCAGCACCAACAAAACCAGAATATGACACACTTGCATGTGATGGTTCATCACCAAAAGTGATTGTTTTGTTGTTTGCTGTAACGGTAAGAGCAACTTTTTGAATCACAAATTCTTGTGTTGTTGGTTGACCCATATAAACATAGTTGTCATCTGGTGTAACAGTGTAGGTTGCAACATAAGTTCCAGCATTTTTTGGAACTGCTGTGTTTCCGCCACTTGTGTATGTGATTGTATATGTCACATAAGAAGGAGCACCTGTAACAGTGAGTTCTTTTTCTGTTCCATCATAATCAAATGGTTCATCATAATCAAATTCAATATCTGTGTATTGAAGAGTGATTGCTTGAACTGTGAGAGTTCCTGTGTGGAATGTGATGTCATAGTTAACAGATGTAACACCTGCAACAGTGATTGTATATTCATCAGCGTCGTCCCATTGTTCATAGTTATAAGAATATTCAAATTCTTGACCTGCAAAGATGTCTAAGTTGTCAGCACCTTTAAAGCCTTCAGCAAGCACACCTGAGTGTGATGGTTTATCACCGAAAGTGATTGTGTTGTCGTTTGCTGTGATTGAAAGTGCCACTTTGTTGATAACATAATCTTGTGTTGGAATTGTTCCTGCAAATTCATAGTTATCAAAACTTAAAACAGTGAACACTGCTGTGTAAGAACCAGCATTAACTGATTCGTCTTCAGTTCCACTAACACCACCTACTCTTGCAACAATATCATAACCCACAAGTTCAGGAACACCTGTCACTGTTGGTTTTTGAGCGTTGTTGTTGTAATCATAAGGTCCTTCATAAACCCAAGAAATGTCAGCATAATCATATTGTGCTTTGTTAACAACAAGTTCACCATTTTGATAAGTGATTTCATAGTTTTCAGCAGAAAGCCCACTAGGAACGATGTTATAAGTGTAAACATCTGCACCAATATAATATGAACCATATTCATAAGAAAGTTCGCCACCAAGAACATCTTTTGTTTCGCCGTTAACAAAACCTGTGTATGTAACACCATCGTTTGTTGCTGCTTCGCCAAAAGTTGTTGATGAGTTTTTTGCTTTAACAGTGAGTGGGGCTTTTACGATATCCCATTCAAAGTCAGCAACTGCTGGCTTGTTATAGTTCAAGGTGTCATATTCAAATTGAACCTTTGCTGTGTAATGTCCTGCGTTTGTATATTCATTGTTTAAATATCCCTTAATTGTTACGCCTTCAGGAAGTTCGCCATCAACTGCAATTTCAACGGTTTGAGGAAGTCCTGTGTAAACAGTGTTTGTTCCTCTAACCCAAGAAATGTTTGAAACATTATAGTTAGCCTTTTCCATTGTCCAAGTGATTGTTGCGTCAGGAATAGCATTATAACTGTCAGCATCAGCACCTGTATATGTGAATCTAACCACTGCATCATAGTTGTGAGCATCTGTTCCAGAGTTGCCTGAAACAAATTCAGCAGTAACATTTTCTGGTAAATTTAATATATCTGCGGTTTGAAGGGTTTGTTCTGCCCCATTATAAGTTAAACTTCTTAAAGTAACACCACTTACATCAATGTTGCCTTTATTCACTTTAACTTGAATTTCAACACTTGAAACCCCTGTATACGCAAATGTTAGTTTATATTCACCCACCGGTGTAACATCATCAGTAGGCACTGTTGAGGTTAATGTATAACCATCAGCAGAATCGGTCTTTTGTGAAAGTTCAACACTTGTGTTATTGCTTTTGTTTGCAGTAACAACAAAGTCGCTTGCAGTAAGTTCTAACTTTTCACCGTTATAGAAAACATTCATCACATTTTCTGTTAAGGTGTAAGGCGAGCCTTCGGCAAGTTCAACTGAAATGCTTGTAACTTTCACTTCGTCAGCAGGGTCATTCTTGTCTTTGCACGCAGTAAACACAAATAAACAAGAGAAAACCATTGCTAACGAAAGCAACATTGTTGCAATTTTTCGAGCAAAATTCTTACCCATATTTACCTCCTAAAAATTTTGGTAATATTATAATATAATATTACTCCTAATTTGAGTATAAAACTATTGTTACAGATTTGTCAATTTGTTCGATTATTTTTTATTTTTTTATTATTTTTTGTCATTTTTTCACAAATTAAAAAAAAGACCTTAAAAACAAGGTCTTTTTGTTGATTTTTTATTCAATTTGTGTTACTAAAACTATCTTTGAATTGCGGCATTTCCGTTTGAGTCAATAAACTCTTGAATCTCTTTTTCTGAAAATGTTGAAACATCGCCGTATATGGTATGCTCTAAAATTGAAGTTGCAAGACCAAACTTAAGTGCATATTCAGGATTATTAAAATCTTTCACAAGCCCGTGAATAACACCAGACGCAAACGCGTCACCACCACCAATTCGGTCAAAAATTGAAAACCTGATTGGTCCGTTTGTTTTATAATCTCCATTTTCGCAAATGCAGAATGATTTAAGAGAGTTATCTGTTGCATTATGCACTTCTCTTTCTGTTCCAAAAACATACTTCACTTTTGAACCAGCCATAAGTGTTTTTGAAAGTTCAATGGTTTTTGTTTTAACTTCCGCATCTTTATTTTTAAGTGGAATTTCCAAAATGGTGTTCATATCAAAATGATTCGCAAACAAAACATCAACATAAGGAATCACCTTTTTAAAGTGAGGTTTTGCCTCATCAATAGTCCAAAGTTTTGAACGATAGTTAAAATCGAATGAAACAGTAACACCGTGTTTCTTGCACGCTTCTAAACACTTGAATGCAACTTTTCTAACATTTTCGCCAAGTGCAAGAGTGATTCCTGACAAGTGAAACCAACTCGCCTTTTCAAAAACTTTGTCATAATCAATTTCATCTTCAGCAATTCTTGTGATTGCAGAGTGCTTTCTGTTATAAAGCACCTTTGAAGGTCTGCCACCAAAACCGGTTTCAACAAAATACATTCCAATATTAGACGAACCACGCACCACATTTTCTGTTTCAACGCCGTGACCAAGCAAATGTTTAACAGCAGAGTCACCAAGTTGATTGTCAGGAAGTTTTGTTAAAAACTCTGTTTTATGCCCAAGGTGTGAGAGTGACACCAAAACATTTGCTTCCCCACCACCATAATTTGCAACAAAGTTTCTTGCCTGCGCAATAGTTGTGTAATCTGGTGGAGTGAGTCTAAGCATAATTTCACCAAATGCAACAATTTTATTCTTTTCCATAAAAAACTCCTTTATTTTTGAACTTTCTTTTTGCGACTTAAAACATTTAAAAGCACATAAACACCAACAAGCACCGCAACTGAAGCAATCATAATTCCAAACATTGCACCCATGCTGACGCTATGCCCAAAAAATTCAAGGTTGCAATCGATTGAACTTTTAAGACCATCAATCACATCTGTTGAAACACCTTGCGACACCATTTCATCAAACACTCCACGCATTGCGTGATTTCGAATGAGCGATGTGCCATAAGTTGAAGGCAAGAACGAAAGCACTTTTTGAACAGCAGTTCCATAACTTGAAATTGGCATATATGCCCCACAAATAAAGCCATACGCCGCACTCACAATTGAGCCAACTGCAGAAATTTGACCCCCTGATGTTAAGAAATGATT
>JAFQBZ010000065.1 GCA_017399515.1 Clostridia bacterium
AAATATAATTGTAATTTCCATAACGATTATTCTAACTGCACTTGGTGTGTTTGATAGGATTGCTAAATTTGGAGGTGGTGGAACATTTATTCCTATTTCAGGTTTTGCTAATAGCATAGCTTCTTGTGCAATTGAATTTAAAAATGAAGGGTTAGTTTTTGGTATTGGTTCAAAAATGTTTTATGTTGCAGGTCCGGTAATTGTTAATGGTGTGGCTTATTCAATTATTGTTGGCTTATTTTATTCTTTAATATTGTTGTTTTAAAGGAGTTATTATGAGAAGAATTGGTAATCAAACTTTAGAGATAGAAAATGGCTGTTATATTGTTGGCAGAGGGTCTTTGTTTGGAAAAAAAGAAAAACTTGGAACATATTCAAAATATATAAATTCATCAATTGAGAATGATAAAATGGGTGAAGAAACATTTGAAAAAAGTGAGAGAAAAATGTTGTCAATCATTAATAAAAATGCATTGAAAGATGCCAGACTCAAAGAAAGTGAAATTGATTTATATCTTGGCGGTGATTTAATGAATCAGTTAGTGTCAACAAATTATGTTGCTGAATTGATGCAGGTGCCTTATGTTGGGGTTTATTCTGCGTGTGCAACAATAACTGCTTCAATTGGGTTGGCTGCTTGTTTGATTGATGGTGGTGCTTTTAAAAATATTTTATGTTCAACCATAAGTCATTTCAGTTCTGCTGAAAGACAATACAGGTTTCCACTTGAATTTGGAAATCAAAGGCAATGTTATTCTCAGTGGACTGTTACTGCTGGTGGTGGGTTTGTTTTGTCAACTGAAAAATCAACATTAAAAGTTTCAAAAGTTTGTTTTGGAAGGGTTCAAGATTTTGGTGTTGTTGATATCGCAAATATGGGTGCAGCCATGGCACCGGCTGCTTGTGATACACTTTGTAATTTTTTTGAAGATACAAAAACAAAACCGAATGATTATGATTTTATTGCAACAGGAGATCTTGGAAAACTTGGTTCAGATATACTTCGAACTTTGATGGAAGATAAGGGGTTTTATCTCGAACAAAATTATGCTGATTTGGGCCACTCAATTTATAAGTTTGAAGAAGAAAGTTATCAAGGTGGAAGTGGTGCTGGTTGTTCTGCTTCAATTTTATCAACTTATATAATTGACAAAATTTTATGTGGTGAATTTAAAAAAGTTTTAGTGGTTGCAACAGGTGCGTTGATGAGCACTGTTTCAAACCAGCAAGGTGATGCAATTCCTTCAGTTGCTCATTTGATTCAAATTGAAAGAAATGATTAGGAGATGGTATGTTAACAGGTTTATTTATGTATGTTAAAGTTTTTTTGGTTGGTGGCGTTATTTGTGCCATTGCAGAACTTATTGAAATTAAAACAAAAATAACCCCAGCAAGAATTCTTGTTTTATTCTTAATGGTGGGCGCAGTTCTTGGTGGTTTTGGAATTTATAATTATTTAGTTGAATGGGCAGGTGCTGGTGCTACGGTTCCAATAACAGGTTTTGGAAATGCACTTGCAAGAGGTGCAATTGAAGGTGCAAAATCAAATGGTTTATTTGGTGCTATTGGTGGTGGGTTAATGGCAACTTCTGCCGGTGTTGCTGTGTCGATTGGGCTTTCATATATGGTTTCATTTTTTACATCATCAAAATCAAAAAAGAGTTAATGAGTTATATTATAAGTTTGAAATTAATATAATTTAATATGAAAAAGAAACGCAAAAAATCTTTTATAAAACTGATAAATGTGCATAAATTTCAGTTAAAACAAAAGATATTTGCGTTTTTTATTATATTTATTTTAATTATTTCAGTTTATATTAGATATTTAGTAACCCCAATTGTTGTTGAAAACACAAGAGCACAAGTTGCAAATTTTGCAACAAAATCAATTAACTATGCGATTGCTGACACAATGAATCAAAATGTGAGTTATGGTGATTTGATTAAAATTATTCGTGATGAAAAAGATAATGTTTCTTATATTGAAGCAAACTCAGTTAGAATAAACTTATTATCAAAAACAATGAGTAAGGTTGTTATGTCTAATTTTTTAGAACTTTCAAAAAGTCCAATAAAGATACCACTTGGTTCGTTTAGTGGTGTTTCTATTTTTGCTGGGCTTGGTCCTAAATTTACTTATGATATTAATCCTTATGGTGAAGTGTTTTGTTATTTCACTTCGAATTTTGAAACGGCTGGAATTAATCAAACTTATCATAAATTATACTTAATTATAAAATTGAAAGTTAATGTTGTTTTGCCGTTAAAAAATGTTTTGGTTAACAGTGAATCGGAAGTTCTTCTTTGTGAAACTTTAATTGTTGGAAAAATTCCTGAAGTATATCTAAACTCTAACAATTTAACTGAAATGTTAAATTTAGTTCCTGAAAAGTTTAGTTCTTGACAAATTGATGCATTTTAATCATAATATTTGTATGGAAAAATTTTATTATTTAGACAATGCAGCAACAACAAAAGTGTTTGAAGAAGTGTTTAATTTAATGAAGCAAAATAATGATGAATTGTTTTATAATCCTAGTGCATCATATTCAAAAGCGCTTTCAGCAAAGAAAGTTTTGAATGATGCAAGAAAACAACTTTCAAATTTGCTTAAGGCAACTGCTGGAAAGTTTTATTTTACATCTAGTGCAACTGAGTCAAATAACACTGTTTTTGAAGGTATTCATCTTCGTGTGGGAGATGAAGTTTTGATTTCAAAAGGAGAACATCCAAGTGTTTATAATGCTGCACACAGATTAGAGAAAAAAGGCATTATTGTTAAAGATATTAACTTAACAGAAAACGGATTGGTTGATGAAAATCATTTAACATCTTTGTTAACTGATAAAGTTAAACTTGTTTCAATTATTCATGTTTCAAATGAAACTGGTGCTATTAACGATATTAAAAAATTGGTTAAGTTGGTAAAGACTTTCAATTCAAAAACAATTTTTCACTCTGATGGTGTTCAGGCTTTTGGAAAGATTAAGGTTAATCTTCAAGATTTAGGTGTAGATTTATATACCGTTTCTGCACATAAAATTTATGCACCAAGAGGAATCGCTGGTCTTTATGTTAAAACAGGAGTTGTTATTGACTCATTCATTGTTGGTGGTGGTCAAGAAGATAATTTTAGGTCTTCAACTGAAAATGTTGCAGGCGCTATTGCGTTTGCATACTCAGCAAGTAAAGTGTTGAGTGAAATTGATAAAAATTTTGACACTGTTTTAACTTTAAAAAATGAATTTTTAAACAAATTAAAAAACAGCAACATTAATGAATTTTTAAAAGTCAATTCAAATGAAACTAATTCGCCATACATTTTATCACTTTCATTTTCAAAGATTAAAGGTGAGGTTTTGATGTATGCTTTAGAACAAGATAGTATTTATGTTTCAACAGGTTCTGCTTGTTCATCAAAAAAGGCAGGTAATAGAATTTTGGAAGCAATGGGTGTTTCTCAAGATGATGTTATTGGAAGTCTTAGAGTTAGTTTCTCGCCATACTTTGAATATGATTTAGATTATATTGTTGAGTGTTTTGAAAAGAATGTTTTAAGATTTGAAAAAAATGTTAATGTTAAAAAATAGTAGGATGAAAATGGAAAGAGTAATTTTAATTAGATTTGGTGAAATATTTTTAAAGGGAAAAAACAGAGGTTATTTTGAAAAAAGTTTATTTTTAAATATAAAAACCTCTTTAGAGAAATTCAACTTAGAAGTTGTTAAAATTTCAGGAAGATATATCGTTAAAAATTATAATCTTGACGATGAAAATGAAATTGTTAGCAAAATTTCTAAAATTCCAGGAATTTTTTCTTTTTCAATTGCAGACCTTATTCGAACTTCAATTGAAAATATTGAAAATCATTCTGTTGAACTTATGAAAGATGAGAAAGGAACTTTCAAGGTTGAAACTAACAGGGCAGATAAAAAGTTGGAATTAAATTCAATGCAAATTTCTGCAAAGATTGGTGGAAAAATTTTGGCTTCAAACAGAAATCTTAAAGTTGATATTAAGAATCCAG
>JAFQBZ010000066.1 GCA_017399515.1 Clostridia bacterium
ATAGGGTCACCATTGTGATCTAATTCTTGATAAACAATAGGGTCACCATTGTCATAAGACACATGGTATTTAATTTCTGTTTCAGTAAATCTAATGTTTGTGTTTCTAACTCTATAAATTGTTGCAATTGTGTCTTTGTTTGCATTTACAAAGTCATCGTCAATTGTTAAGAGGTTAGATACTAATGAATAATAGTTTGAACCTTCAGCAACTTGGCCTGAAATTGAGTCATTAATATAATAACCAACTGAATCGGTATATAAATAGCCACTTTCGTTACCAATATTGTATGAAATATAGTTTAAAAGAATTCTATTTTTTCCGTTTTTAACATCATAACCAACTGCAGAGATTTGCAATTTATTACCACTCTTTAAGTTGTTAATTGAACTGAAAAGTTCGTAAACTGTACCAGCATTAAATGTATCATAATATAAATAGTAAACAACAGATGTTTTAGGGCTGGTAATGCTATAAATTCTCTTACCATTATATGTTTGACCTTGGTCAATAGTTTCAATTACGTGAATTGATTCATTGATATTTGAACTCCAACCGGTAAGGTCAGCAATTGTACCAAATGGGTTTCTACTATTAACTGTTGTTTCATAGAAGAATGTTTCTTTCTTATAAATTGTGCCTTGATATTCAGCACCTTCATAATAGTATTTTGTTTGGAAGAATTCCATTGTACCATTAGAAACCCTGTCAGGCTCTTGAATGATTTGAACAGCCTTTTTGTCAGCATCTGTAAATGGTAAAATGTAATAATAATAACTGCTGATAATTTTTGCACCAACAAGTTTCATAAAGTTTTTAGCATTAGCACTTGTGCTTTGTGCAATATCTTTACCAAGCATAATTGAGTCATTTCTTAAAAGTTCGCTAAAGTTAGAAATTGCATAGAAGTAAATAATATCACTTGTGGTAATGCCATAAATATCAGTTGTTTCATGATGTTTAGCATATGGGGTGGTTGAGTAGTAAACATTTACATTACTACCATCTACTTGTTCAATTAAGTTTTGGTTTCCATAATATGAATAACAAACTGAATAATATGATGTGTATCTGTCATCTGCAGCAACAACTGTCTTACAGAAGTCTACGCTACTATAGTGTGAATCATCATCCAAAAACTTAATTTGATATGATGGCAAACCATCACCATCAGTTCCTTTTGTTATTGTGTAAACAGATTCTTCATGAAGTGAAGCAGAATTAATTTCTGACAATTGATAGATTGTTCCAATATTATAATAAATAAATAATGAATCTAATCCATCAATATCAAACACTGAACCAACTTGAACTTGTGGAGAAATTTTATATTTTGTTCCTTCAAGATCAATTTCTAATGCAGTTGCGTCAAATGCAACCTTTTGTCCTTTGAAATAACTGCTGGTTCCTTGTTTAACAAGAACATAGTTATCAATATAACCAACAGCAACACATGAATCATTATATAGTAAATGAATAGTCATTGGACTTCCAAGTGTAGAAACGCTATATTTTGCGGTTTCACCGTCCATGCCAGTAAATGTTGATCTATTGATAATCTTTTTATAAATTTCAGTTGAATAATAAAGAGGTTTAGGATCTTCTTTACCTGTAAATACATCTTCAACAATCTTATCGGCAATTAAATAATCCTTATCAAATTTATCACTGAAATAAATTGAAGTTTTTGTTGGATCAGTATCTGTTCCATCTTGAATAACAAATGCTTCGCCTTTAATGATAAATGAACTTAAATTCATTTGTGTTAGATAACTTTCAGCAACAATTGAAGTCTTTGTTGCACTGAAATATTTTCTAGTATCTTTAATACCTTCATAAATATCAGTGATATATGTTAATTTTCCTGAGGCTGCACTAAAATTAAATGTTGTTGAAGAAGATAAATCGATTGTTTTTAATACAGCAACTCCATAATTAGAACCAGTAGGCTCTTTTACTTGAACTTTAACATCTGTTTTCTTCTTTGAACCAACTTCAAATGAAATTTTTGGTGTTGCGCCAACAACCTCAATAGATAACTTATAATAAGTGAATGTTGTAACAGGTGTGTTATCAGAATTCTTCTTTAATTGTAATGAGGCATCTGTGAATAAATATTCACCACTATATCCTGCTTGGCTAACATTAAAGTAAATATGAGAACTGAAGAATGTCATCAATTTAACATCATCATAGTTTCCTTCAATGCTAACAGCGTCATCATAAGGATATGGGTTAGAGCAGTTATAGTCAGAATAAACTTTTGCCTTGCTTTGATTTTCAGCAGAACCATCGTTTTTGAAAACATAATATGTTGTGCCATTTATTGTTGATGTATATCTAACAGTTGTGAGATCAAATCCTGTTCCATCTGGATCAACTGAGTAAGATTCAAAACCAAATTTAGCGCATAAATCTGCTTCGTCATTACATCCAAAATCATAGAATAATACATCTTCAGCATCAAAACTATAATAGAATCTAGTTCCAAGAAAATCAATGTATGGTCTTTCTAATTTAACTGTCATGCTTGTTGCAAAGTCATAAACAAAGTTATTTGCAAGACCAAGTGGATTAGTGGATGGAAGTTCAACTGCTCCTGACCAGTCAATAGAATATGATCCATCATTATTTTCATTAAATGCAGGTTCACCATTATATGTTTTTCCATTAGCACTATTGTAATAATAATCATGTCTATTATATGTGAACTTAAAGAAATTAAAACCAAAACTCTTAACTTCAACAACAGGGCATGATAAATATTCTATGCCAGTTGAATCATAATCATTAGAATCTGTTGAAATATCAAATGTTTTTGAGATGGTTACATCATAGAAATAGTTATCAATAATTTGACCATAATAATTAAACCCATCAACAGTTCCGTTACCTGTGTAATAAATAGGTGTAGAAATTCCAGCAGGGTGTAACATTTTTTGAATAAGTGAATTTGGCTTATCAAAATTGATTACATATTTTGCACTAGTGATGTTATTGCCAGAACTTTTTGTGTTTGTAATAGTTTTTTGACCATCAACTGTACTGAATTTTGGAGAAATAGCAAAGGTTAAACTCTTCTTTTCTTCTGTGTCTAATGAAGAATCATAGTCATTTCTAACAAGGTAATCATTTTCAGAACAGAAATAGAAATAACCATTATATGTGATGATATCACAATCACCAGTATCAGTCATTGAATATGGTCCAATGTAATTAATGTCGTTTGAATCATCGCTTCCTACAATTCTGCTAAGGTCAATGAATTCATATTGAACATTGTTATCTTCATCGATATACCTTGCAAACATATTATCGCTTGTGCAAGATCTATACATATAATACATCGTTGAAGTATCGCCAGATGATTCTGCATAAGCATTCTTATAATAATATGTGAAATATTCA
>JAFQBZ010000067.1 GCA_017399515.1 Clostridia bacterium
CCTGTTTTTCCATCAATAACAAACAAAATTACATCTGCCATATCAATTGCTAGTTTTGCTTGATGAACAATATTTTTTGTAATTTCATCTTGTTTTTCTAAATCTAAACCACCAGTATCAATAAGTGTGAAAGAATTATCAAGCCATTCTGCACGAGCAAAAATCCTGTCGCGAGTAACGCCAGGCTCATCATTAACTATTGAAATTCTTTTTCCTACAATTCTATTAAAGAGTGTTGATTTTCCAACATTAGGTCTTCCAACAATCGCAACTAAAGGTTCTCTCATATAAAATCATTCTCCTACATTATAATTATATCTTAATGCAGGCTTTTTTGCAAGAATAAATCAAATAAAAAATCACTTCAATTTGTTTGAAGTGACTTTTATGTTTATTTTTAAATCTTTTTCTTTTTGCCAAAAATTCCTGCAAAAGTTTCAGAGAAAAACCTTGCAACTTTATATCTTGCCTTCTTTGAAAAAATCATAACTAAAGCAAACACAACAGCAACTGCGCCAAGCACACCTAAAAGAACATAAAGAGTTGTGTTTGAGTTTACCCCTGAAGAACCAGCATCATTAACAACACCAGCAACATTTGTGACATCATTGCCACCATTTGTTATATCAGCAACTGAAAGATCACTTGCCTCTTCAACGCCATACAAAACAACATCAACCACTTTTGCAAGATAAGGAGTTGTTTTTAACACAAGTGACTTTTCAATATTTTCACAACCCATTTCAAAAAGCATTGCTTTGGTTGTAAGTCCTTGATTGTAATTTCCCTTTCCAAAATAAATATCTTTGATAAGTCCAGGATAAACCTCATCAGCATAAGATTTTATTTTGTATGCAAACTTTTTATTTTCTTCATAGTTCTTGCTAGATAATCCCACAACCATTCGAACCGAACTCATTTCTTTTCCATCAACCTTGCTCAAATATTCGCTTCTTTTAGTTGAATCTCGATGTAAATCAAATATTGCCTGTGCACCACTGTCAATAAGTGCCGATGCTGTGACTTGACTTCTTGTGTAAGCGCCAGAATTATGTGGCAAATGCAAATCTTCACGATAAATTGTATCTATTTTCAACTTTTCTAAATTTGAAACAAATTCTTTTCCAACTGTATGAACGCCACCTTTTCCATAAACCGAATCAACACCATCAGGTGTATAGTAAGATTCATCATTATGAGTGTGATAAACACCAATTTTTTTATTAGTCGCGGCACTTGCAACATTATTATTTTGAGAATTAGTTTTTAATTTTAACTTTGGCAATTCTTCATCTTTTATAAATTTCGCTATTGCAAATTTTTGATTATCATCAACCGATTCAATTTCATATAACTTGTTGTTTCCAGATAAATATTTATCACCTGTTGAAACCTCATCACCTTTTAAAAATAATATTTTTTGTTTTGACGAATCTTCGTAAATTGTATAATATTTTTTATTTGATGCCGCCATTTTTGCTTCAGTTACATTAAATTCAAACTTTGTAAAACCAACAAAAACAAAAGAAATCGACAACATTATAAATAAAAAAATACTTAATATTTTTTTCATAATACAACCCTCCATTTTTAAATTTTTGCTGATTTTTTATCATTTGAAGCATATTTTTTATTATTTTTATTAAATTCTGCGTTTTTTACCAACTCAACATTCTTAATTCTATTCTCTTGATCATTTTCTAATTCATTCATTTTTTTATTTTTTACAGAATCATATGTGTGAGTTTTGAAATTAAATTTTTTTTCTTCTTTTCTAATTGTCGCAGATTCAAAACATCTTCCTAAAAACTCACTAAGTGCAACTGAAATGATTATTGCCACAACATAAGTCCCAAATGCACCACCAACACCAAGTCCTAAAATTGAAGATGTATCTTTCGCAAAATTAATAATCCATTGAATTAATTGAGCAAGAGTTATTCCAAATAAACATGAAATAAATGCATTTCTTCTACTTCTTCCAAGCACATATGCAACAACACCTGCAATAACACCATAAACATAAGTGTTATCAATAAGTACACTCTCAGGGTCTGCAGGAAGCAACCATTCAAGCAAATATATTATTCCAGCAATTAAAATAGTTCCAATAATTGTTCGAATCAAATCTCTTGACCATCCGCAAGAAATTAGTAAATAAATTGAAAGACCAAGCGGAATTAAAAAACCACCTATCGAAAAACAAAAATATTCACCAATCCAAATCGGAGGAATTATTAATCCAATACAAATCAATATTAAAATTATTAATGCCTCTTTATCATTTAGTCTTAAACTATCCAAAATTCTTTGCCCTGCACCAAACATAATAAGCAAAATCACAACCGAAACAATTGTTAAACTTACAGACATAAAAAACCTCCTTTACTTTTATTATGTAAAGGAGGTGTGTTTTTTATTACAAATTTTGACAAAAATCTATCTTCTTTTTATCAAGAATAATTTCTTTTCCGTCAAGATACGATAAATAATCATTCTTATCAAAATGAAAAACAATTCGATAAGCACATAAATTTTGATATTTATTTTTATATTTTTTATTAATAGCCGAATCACCATATTTTTCATCACCAATAATAAAGTGACCAATATGTGCAAGATGTGCTCTTATTTGATGTGTCTTTCCTGTTAAAAGTTCAATCTCAACAAGTGTTAAATCTTCTTTTTTATCGACAACTTTATACGCTGTTTTAATTTGCTCAAAACCCACTTTCGGTTCATCACTAATTTCAACAATAGACTTATCAGGATACTTTTTTAAATATGCAGTTAAAACTTCACTTTCTTTTTCAAAAACACCAAAAGTTAACGCAAGATAAAATTTATCAATTGTTCTATTTTTAAATGCATTATCTAAAGATTCTTTTGCTGCTTTATTTTTAGCAAAAATAACCAACCCTTCGGTGTTTCTATCAAGTCTGTGAACCGCAAAAAGTTTTAAGCCAGTTTGTTTTTCTAAAACAGAAATTAAATCAAGTTCACCTGTTTCAGAAATTGTTTCAATTTTTCTTCGCTTAAAAACAATAATTATATTTTCATCTTCAAAAACTGTTTCTATTTTTAAAATTTTATCATCTGCAACATAAACTGAAATAATATCATCAACAAAAACTTCAACATCTTTTGAAGTTCTTTTTCCATTAACTTTAACATCTTTTTGTTTTAACAATTTTTGAACATAATTAAAATTAAAATTTGGAAAGTTTGATAATATAACACTAGAAAGTTTTTGATTCTTTATCACTTTAAATTCTTCGACATTCATTACAATTTCCCCAACAGGTTTTATTCTTTTTTAATCTTAACATAAGAATTATAAAAATATCAAGAAATAAAAACAATAAAAGAATAAAAATAAAATCAAAACTTAACAGCATTCTATACACCAAAAAAGAAACAACATAAGCAATTAAAAATTGCGAAATAAAAACATAAAACGCTGTCTTTTTTCCAAGTTCATTTTTAACAGTGAAAATAGCAGAAATACATGGCGAATATAAAAGAATGAATATTAAAAATACAATTGCTGAAGTTTTTGAAAAACAACAAAGCGATGAAGAGTCAAGAAGCGAAGATGAAAGCAAAGATAAATCTCCTGAAACACCATTCATCATAGCAAGCCCAACAACAACCATTTCTTTTGCAATCACACCAAGAAACAATGAAACAATAATGCCAACACTTTCAAAGCCGAGTGGTTTGAAAATAAATTTTATTTTTTCACAAACAAAATATAAAATTGACCTTTCAAAATTTCCACCATTTAAAAATTTAAAATTTGTTGAAATATTTTGAAACAACCAAACAATAACACTAAAAAACAAAATTAAAGTTCCAACTTTAATTAAAAATTCTTTTACAACCACAAAACTATCTTTAACAACTTTCTTGAAATTAACCTTTCTATATTTTGGCATTTCAAGAATGAAATTTTCATTTTGACTTGGCACAAGTTTTTTATAAATTATCAAAAATATGACAGATATTAAAATTGAAAAAATATATAATCCAAACACAAATAAATATTTATACTTATCAAAGAACAAAGAACTGATAACTAAAAAAATTGGAAGTTTTGCTGAGCATGAAATGAATGGCAAAAGCAAAACTGTTCGTTTTCGCAAACTCACATTTTCAAGATTTCTTGTGGTGAGAATTGCTGATGTTGTGCAACCATATCCCATCATTAAACTGAATAAAGATTTTCCAGATAACCCCACTTTTTTTAAAATGCCATCAAACATAAAAGCAACTCTCGACATAAAGCCAATATCTTCTAATACTGATATAAAAAACATCAAAAGCACAATTTGTGGAATAAATGAAACAACACTTTGAATAGCAACAAAAACACCATCAATAATCAACATTTTTATTATATATGATATATTTGTGCATAAAATTATTTTTCGCAAATTATCTATTATTTTATTGAAAATATTATTTATTATTGAAGAAATAAGCGTTCCAATAGGACCAAATGTTATATAGAAAATTAAAAATATTGAAGATAAAAATAATAATATAAAAATAAATTTATTAAGAACAATTTTATCAATCTTATCATTTTTTAAATAGGCATCGTTTTCTTTATTTTTAGAAATTTTCGCAAATATTTCATTATTATTAATATTATTTACTTGTTTTTTATTTGTTTTTGATATTTTTTGCGTTTTTTGATTATGTATATTTTGAAATTCTTTAATAAGGTTTAAACAATCTTTTATTTTTCTTGAATCAATTTTAACAACTTTTATATTTAACTCATTTGCTAATAAACCATAATCAATGCCATCAATTTCCCTGTGCATATTAACTGCCAAAATAACATCAAAGCCATTTTTTAAAAGTTCTAATGTTAAAATTAAATTTCTTTTTAAATTATTTGCATCGCAAACATTAACAATTAAACAATCTTTGTTTTTATTCAAATAATCAAGTGTTATTTTTTCTTCGTTTGAATATGCTAAAAATGAATAAATACCTGGTGTGTCAACAACTTCAAATATTTCATTAAAAAGTTCAACTTTCTTAGACTTTACACCAACTGTCACACCATGCCAATTGCTCACCTTTTCATTTGAACCTGTTAAGGTGTTAAATAAAGTGCTTTTTCCAGTGTTTGGATTTCCAACTAAAATAATTTTTTTATTATTCACAAACAATTATTCCTTCACAAATTTTTCTATCAACCGCATAATTAACATTCATCACTTTAACCAAAAAACCTTCTTTATTATAGTTATATTTTAATAATTTTATTTTTTCACCAATTATAAAACCAAGATTTTTCAGTTGCGTTTTAACTTTTTCATCTTTAATATTTATCTGTTTAATTTTTGCAACTTCATTTATTTTTAAATCAACCAAACACTTTTCATTCATATTAAATTTTATTTTTTATGCATAAAAAAAATAACTCTAAATGAGTTATTTTATTTTTTCTTTTTGCCTTCTTTTTTAAGTTCAACATTCTTAACTTCTTCAAGACTTGTCTTATTTGAACCCTGACCTTTAAGCATAGTTTCAAATTCATTAACAAAATCAAAAAATGTTGTTATGTCTTTAAACTTTTTATAAATTGAAGCAAATCTAATGTATGAAACTTCATCTAATTCTTTCAAACCTTCCATAACATACTCACCGATGGTTTTAGACGAAATTTCTTCTTCCATGCTATTATAAACCTTTTTCTCAATATCAGAAACAAGTTTATCAATATCGCTTGTTGAAACCGGTCTTTTTTCACAAGATTTTAAAATTCCAATTTTTATTTTATTGGTTGAAAATCTCTCACGATTTCCATTGCTTTTAACAACCATAATTGGAGTCACTTCAATGGTTTCATATGTGTTAAATCTTCTTGAGCAACCAAGACATTCTCTTCTTCTTCTAATTGAATTTGACTCATCACACGCTCTTGAATCGATAACCTTACTTTCTTCTGAACCACAATATATACATTTCATAAACTTTTCCTCTTGCTTTCATAATACATTGTTTTTTCAGGTTTTGCAAGTTATTTATATTTTATATTATTTATTGGTTTAAATCGCACAAAACTATTATTTTGACCTTCTTGCAAGTTTTTACTTCCTTGTCTTAACATTTTGTCACTATTTCCATAATTATTTGAATTATAACGAACAACTGTCTGCTGTCTATTTAATTCTCTTTGATTGCTATAATTTGAATCGTAATAATTTTTAAGATTATATCTTGTTTTAAAACTATTTTCTATTCTTTGAGCGCCTACAGTTTCATCACCATCTAACACTCTAAGTTTAACCAAAATAACATCTCCACCAATTTTTCTAATCTTTTCTAATGGAATGAAAATATCTTCGGTTTTTCGAAAAATTTTTCGCTGTCCTGGAACCACAACTCCCTTAACTTGACCATTTTCTATATCAAACAAAAAATCTATTATATGACCCAATTTTTTGCCATCAGCAACATTAATTATTTCTTTTTCTTTTAAATCAGTAAAAGCAATATCCATACTTAATTATATTCCAAAATTTAAACTTGTAACACACTGAATAAAAAATATCTCTTTTGCAAAATATAATTTTAAGGAGATAACAATGGCAAACAAAGTTATTATTTGTGGAATTGACACATCTACACTTCCTAAATGCAACAACGAAAAACTAACCGAACTTATGAATGAAATCAAGTCAGGAAACCAAGATGCCCGAGAAGAATTTATAATGTATAATCTGCGATTAGTTTTATCAATTGTGCAAAGATTCTCAATTAATCAAAATAGTGTTGACGATATTTTTCAAGTTGGAATTATTGGACTTTTAAAATCAATTGACAATTTTGACACATCAGTTGGAGTAAAATTTTCAACCTATGCCGTTCCAATGATTATTGGTGAGATTCGTAAATTTTTAAGAGATTCAAGCACAATTAAAGTCACCAGAAGCATTAGAGATGTGGCATATAAAGCCCTTCAAGCAAAAGAACAATTGTTAAAAACAACAAACAAAGAAGCAACCATTGAAGAAATTTCAAAAGAAATTGATATTCCTGAAAAACAAATCGCTGAAGCCCTTGACGCAATCAGCGAACCCCTTTCACTCTATGACACAATATTTCACGACAATGGTGACACAATGCTTATTATGGACCAAATTAAAGACGATTTAAATGATGACAAAATTTTAGAAAGAACAGCATTAAAACAGGCATTATCTTCTCTTGGAAAACGAGAACAACAAATTTTATTTTTGAGATATTATGTCGGCAAAACACAAATGGAAATTTCCGACACAATTGGAATCAGCCAAGCACAAGTTTCAAGACTAGAAAAAGATGCTTTAAAAGAAATTAAAGCAAGTGTAACATAGCAAAAAAAACAACCTTTTGTGTGGTTGTTTTTGTTATTTATTTATAACTTTATGCGAGTTTTAAAATTTCTGTTCTCATTTTGTCTAAAATCTTTTTTTCAATTCTTGAAATATATGACTGAGATATATCAAAATAATCAGCAACTTCTTTTTGTGTCATTTCATCTTCACCTGAAAGACCATATCTCATTTTCATAATTTCCTGCTCTTTTTTTGAAAGTTTAAAAAGAATCATTTTTAAGTCGTCTTTTTCATCTTGCTTATCCATTGAAAAATCAACTTCGTCTGTTTCTGAACTTAAAATGTCAGAAATGCAAAGTTCATTGCCTTCAGCATCAGTATTAAGCGGCTCATCTAGTGAAATTTCTCTTTTGATTTTTGATGTTTTTCTAAGATGCATTAATATTTCATTTTCAATACACCTTGAAGCATAAGTTGCCATTTTTATGTTTTTTGTATTATCAAAAGATGACACAGCCTTAATCAGTCCAATCGTTCCAATGCTAATCAAATCTTCAATATTAGCACCTGTATTATCAAATTTTTGTGCGGTGTAAACAACCAATCTTAAATTTCTTTCAATAAGTTGATTTTTAGCCTCTTCACTGCCTTTTTTCATTTCTTCAACCAAATTATACTCTTCATCTGCAGAAAGTTTTTCTGGCAAAATTTCTGACCCATTTGCAATGTAATAAAGATGATTATTTTTTCTAAATAGTCTTTTTAAAAATTTAAACATGACACCTCCTAAAACAAATCTCTATGAAGCAAACATTCGTATAATTTTGAATTTTCAAAATCATGATTAACTAAACCTAAAACACATTTTTCATTTTTTAACTCTCCTCCATTTTTTATTACAACCGACCTAGGAATAACTATTGGAATTTCCTTTTCTTCATTTGAAATTGTTGCCACCTTTAAATAATGACTCACGCTAAAATTTAAGTAATTATTATTAGTTATGTTTTGATAATCTTTTTGCGATAAATATTTTTGCAAACATTTAACATTTATTATGATTACCGGAAGACCGGTTTTTGTGTCATACAACGCATTTCCAGAATCTAATAAACCCATAATCTCTATATGCTTTCCAAAAGTAAAAAATGATACTTTTCTAAGTAAAGATTTAATTTTTTTTATTTTTGATAATTTAGATACACATTTAAAAACCGCAAAAATATATAAAAATAAAACAAAAACTACACAAATATTTGCAATTTGTGACATATTTTTGCAAAAAATATGATTTGTTATTGCATTTATTAATATATAAATAAATTTATAAAACCCAAAATATGTAAACATTAAAATTAATGATGTTATATATAAATTAAACAAATCAGCAATACGATAACTATCTGTTATTAAAAGAACAATTATTAAATTTATTAATAATTTTATTAGAATAAACTGATAAAACTTTAATTCAAAAAATATGTAAACCATCATATTTATCACATTAAAAATTTCTAAAAAAAGTAAATTTACTTTTCGAATTTGAAGTTTGAAAATTCTCTTTAAAGTTAACCATAAACCAACATCAATCATTATGTTTACAACAAAAAATATAATATAATTTTCCATACAAAAATTATATTATACTTGGTCAATTTATCCCCTACAAAATAATGTAAAATTATTTTGTTTTTGGTCACCTTATAAATTTTTCTCAAAAATTTTGCCACAAAAAAAACAAGGCATTTGCCTTGTTTTTTTACTTAAACATTTCTTTAAAACACTCTTGCATTTTTGGTTTATTTTCTTGATTCTTTTCTCTTGTTTCTGTGAGTGTTAAATAAACTTTAATAAGTGGTTCAGTTCCAGATGGTCTAATCATAACTTTGATTCCATGCTCTAATCTAAAACTAATTAAATCTGCTTTTGGCAAATCTTCAACACCCTTTAAGTAATCATTAATATTAACAACTTTAAAACCAGCGAATTCTGTTGGAGGGTTTGTTCTAAGTTCACGCAAAATTTGTTTCATTCGTGCATCACCTGCGTTACCTTCAAATCTGTAAGTTGTTACATATGCTTGATAATAACCAAATTCATCATAAATTTCATTAAGTCTATCAACAATTGTTTTTCCTTGTTTTTTCAAAACACTTGCCGCTTCACAAATAAACATACTTGCAACAGTTGCATCTTTATCTCTAACATGAGTGCCAATCAAATAACCTAAACTTTCTTCGAAACCCAAAACAAATCTGTTTTCTTCGCCTTTTTTCTCAAGTCCAGTTAAATATTCACCAATATATTTAAAACCTGTTAAAACATCTTTAACAGTTCCGCCATATTTATTTGCAACTTTATCTGCAAGACCGGTTGAAACAACCGACTTAACAACAACACCATTTTCAAACTTTTTATTTGC